>NZ_PQVI01000138.1 GCF_002921145.1 Avibacterium endocarditidis | reverse complement strand
ATTTCACCACGAACGAATCAATCATTCCGAGCTATTTGCGGTGAAACAAAATCATATTAATGGCATTGAAAATTTTTGGAATCAGGCGAAGCGGATACTGCGAAAATATAATGGAATTAACCGAAAAAACTTTCCTTTATTCTTGAAGGAATGTGAATTTCGGTTTAACTTTGGGCCACCAAAAGAGCAGTTAAAAATATTGCGAAAATGGTGTGAAATTTAGGGCTAATCTACTACAGCCCCATATTTTATATGGATATACATCATTTAATGCAGTTTTTTATTATAGAATATCTAATTATTTGCTTAATATGAATATTAATAATTTAGATTTTATAAAAAATAAGTATCAATATGCACTTATTTTATCTTCTAAAGGTAAATTACTATCAGGAGCAGAAATTAACCCTTATGCCAAAATTGGGAAAAGATTTATTTTGGATCACGGGATTGGCACGGTTATTGGCGAAACAGCGAAATTGGTGATGATTGCTATATGCTTGGTGGAGTTATTTTAGGTGCAAAGGGAATTTCTAATAACCCAGAAGGAATTAGACATCCAAGGATAGGAAATAATGTTCAGATAGGATCATTTTCTAAGTTATTCGGGGCAATAACGATAGGGAATAATGTTTTTATTGGTTCGGGTTGTGTAATAACTGAGAGTATACCAGATAATTATATGTTAAAACTGAAAGTCAATTAATAAAAGGAAACTCATAATGCGTTATATTTTATATATCATGTTTTCAATATCTTGTTTAGCTCTAGGCGGTATTTTTGTAAAGTTAAGTGTGCTTCCTCCAATAACAACTGGAATGTATCGAGTGTTATTTTCTCTGCCAATATTCTTTTTATTAAATAAGTTTTCAAATAGTGAAAATAAAATGAACAGAAAAGAAATTGTGATTTCGATTCTGGCAGGGGGTTTTTTAGCATTGGATTTAATTTTATGGAATATTTCTTTTCATTATACCACCGTGGCAAATGCGAATTTATTAGCGAATTTGGTTCCCTTTACAGTAGTGCCTATTTCCTATTTTGTTTATAAAGAAAAATAAATCTGAATTTTATTATTGGTGCGGCTATAATTATTTTAGGTGTTGTGTTTCTTTTATATGGAAAAGTTTCACCAAGTATAAATAATTTTAAAGGGGATTTTTTGGCAGGATTAACTTCCGTATTCTATGGTTTATTTATTGTTTCAATTTATAAATTAAGAAATCGATTTTTAACAATCCAAATTATGACTTATGCAAGTATAGGCTGTTTATTTGTATTGCTACCTGTTTCTTTAGTTGTAGAAGGATTTTTTATTCCAGTGAGTTTCCAACAACTTTATCCATTATTAGGGCTAGCATTATTATCCCAAATTTTAGGACAAGGGGGATTAAGTTATTGTTTAGGCAAAGTAAAAGCGAGTTATGCATCTTTATTGGTATTAACGCAACCATTAATTTCTGCTTTATACGCGTATATTATTTTTAATGAGGCATTATCTCAATTAGAAGTAATGAGTATGTTTGTTGTTTTATTTGGTTTATATATTGCAAATAAAAAGTCAGTTTAAATAAACTACGTATCTTCAATACAATAGCCTATTATGCCATTTCCAATCAGCTTCAGATTTTCTTATAATAGGCGTTATGAGCTCTCTCCTTTTTACATTAATGAAAAAAATAGCGATAATTTCCACCGCACTTTTATTATTAAACGGTTGTGGCACGGTGGTGAAATTGGTTGATCCTACCGAACCTTATGAAAGTTATGCTGGCACGAAATACGATTGGGAAATGACCCAAAAGTGGGGGCTGCCAATTTTAGATTTGCCGTTATCTTTTTTATTAGACACCGCATTATTGCCCTATGCGTGGGCGGAAGAATCAAAATGAAATTAAACGCACAGCAACAACAAGCCGTTCATTATGTGTCTGGGCCTTGCTTGGTTTTGGCGGGCGCAGGCTCTGGCAAAACTCGGGTGATCATTAATAAAATTGCCCATTTGATCGCAAATTGTGGTTATTCCGCCAAGCATATTGCAGCGGTAACCTTTACCAATAAAGCCGCACGCGAAATGAAAGAGCGGGTGGCACATTCCATCGGTAAAGATCAAAGCCGCGGCTTGACGATCTCCACTTTTCACACCCTTGGTTTCGATATTGTAAAACGCGAACACAAGCATTTAGGACTAAAATCGGCTATTACGTTGTTTGATGATTCCGATCAAATGGCGTTATTGAAAGAATTGACTAAGGATTTGTTACAAGAAGATAAAGATCTGCTGAAAGCCTTGATGACACGGATTTCGCGTTGGAAAAATGATCTTATTTTGCCTGCGCAAGCCCTTGCCACCGCACGAGATCCGCAAGAGCAGACCTTTTCGCAATGCTATCAACGTTATGCTACGCAGTTGCGCGCTTATAATGCCCTAGATTTTGATGATTTAATTATGCAGCCAACCTTGTTGTTACGCGCAAATGCAGAAGTGCGGTCAAAATGGCAGGCAAAAATTCGCTATTTGCTGGTGGACGAATATCAAGACACCAACACCAGTCAATATGAATTAATCAAATTGTTGGTGGGCGAAGCGGCGCGATTTACCGTGGTGGGAGATGATGATCAGTCTATCTATTCTTGGCGTGGGGCAAAACCACAAAATATGGCGCGCCTGAAAAATGATTTTCCGCAACTAGAAGTGATTAAGCTTGAGCAGAATTACCGTTCCACAGGACGCATTTTGCATTGCGCCAATATTTTGATTGCCAATAACGATCACGTTTTTGACAAAAAATTATTTTCCACCTTAGGCGAAGGGGAAAAATTGCAGGTGATCGAAGCAAAAAATGAAGAACACGAAGCCGAGCGCGTGGTGGGGGAACTTATCGCCCATCGCTTTATGCGTAAAACCAAATACCGCGATTACGCCATTTTGTATCGTGGCAACCACCAATCGCGCTTGTTTGAAAAAGTGCTAATGCAAAACCGTATTCCTTATAAAATTTCGGGCGGCACGTCTTTTTTCTCAAGGGCTGAAATTAAAGATATGATGGCGTATTTGCGCGTGTTGGTGAATCAAGATGATGATGCCGCGCTGTTACGCATTATTAATACGCCAAAGCGAGAAATCGGCACGGCAACTCTTGAAAAATTGGGATCATTGGCATCGGAAAAACATATTAGTTTATTTGAAGCGATTTTTGATTTTGAGTTAATTCAACGCGTTACCCCAAAAGCCTATAACGCTTTACAGCATTTTGCTCGCTGGATTGTGGAACTGAATGATGAAATTTTGCGTGCTGAGCCAGAAGATGCTATTCGCCGAATGTTGAGCCAATTGCATTATGAAGAATATCTTTACGAAACCGCTACTTCACCAAGAATGGCGGAAGTGCAAAGTAAAAATGTGGCGACCTTATTCCAATGGGTAGCAGAAATGCTCAAAGGCGATGAGTTTAATGAGCCAATGACGCTCAACCAAGTAGTCGCGCGCTTAACTTTGCGTGATATGTTAGAACGTGGAGAAGAAGATGATGAAAGCGATCAGGTGCAACTGATGACGCTGCACGCGTCAAAAGGGCTGGAATTTCCCCACGTTTTCTTAGTGGGAATGGAAGAAAATATCCTGCCACATCAAACCAGCATTGATGAAGACAATGTGGAAGAAGAACGCCGTTTAGCTTATGTCGGCATTACACGCGCGCAACAAACGCTGACCTTTTCCTTATGCAAAGAGCGGCGACAATTTGGCGAAATTTTTAAACCAACACCAAGTCGCTTTTTAGAGGAATTACCGCCAGATGATGTGCAATGGGAAAAAGACAAACCAGCAATGACAGCAGAAGAAAAGCAAACCCAAACAAAGAAAAATCTTGCTAATTTACGAGCGATTTTGAAAGGCTAGTTGATATTTATTCTTCGTTGTAGATAAATCATTCAAACAAACGATTATTTGCAAAAAATCGTTTGACTTATGTGAGGGCAATCCGTATTATACCGCCCACAAACCGATTGCGGTGAGATGGCCGAGAGGCTGAAGGCGCACCCCTGCTAAGGGTGTATAGGGGAAACTCTATCGAGGGTTCGAATCCCTCTCTCACCGCCATTTACTCAGGGCACCCGTAGCTCAGCTGGATAGAGTACTCGGCTACGAACCGAGCGGTCAGAGGTTCGAATCCTCTCGGGTGCGCCATTTTGTTGAACTCTACAACAAAATTAAAATGATTAAATGATTGGTAAGTAACATTCAAATACGCACCCGTAGCTCAGCTGGATAGAGTACTCGGCTACGAACCGAGCGGTCAAAGGTTCGAATCCTTTCGGGTGCGCCATCCTACTTTAATTTCTTTTATATTTTTTCACTCTTATTTCAAACAATTCTATTACTTTTTCTTATTTTCTATTGTTTTTTAATCTAGAATCTGTGGCTGGCTTAATGACAGAGCATAAATATTGGCAATAAAATGGGTTTGTTCGCTTTCTGGAATAGGGATTGGCAGCAAGGATACTAATTCTGAATAGCGCTGAAAAACTTGCGGAAAAACCACCGCACTTTGCATTTCAGCCAAAATTTCTTGGGCTAAAGGGTGGGCAGCATAACCGCGCTTAATTCGTCCTAACGCCATTGCAAAATGATTAAACAGCATAAAAACTTGTGGGCTTTCCACATCAGCGTGCCACTGTGTGTGCAAATGATCTCGGATATGCAACATCCATTGCACGATTTCTTCATCGATCAATTTTCGTTGTAATAAAAACGTTAATTGTTGTTTGCAGCCTCATTGCCACCTCGACATCATTTTCAGGTTAGAAAGTGCGGTGATTTTTTTTGCGATAAATTTTATTTACGCTTAACTTTACCGAAATCTCATTAAATAAAACAGTGCAGGGATCACAAATTTGTAGCAAAATACAGGAAATTTTAAAAAAGGTAGTAATGAATGACGGATTTGGAGTTTTTTGCCGATTATGACGGCTTAATTTTTGATATGGACGGCACGGTAATCGACACAATGCCAAGCCATAAAAAAGCGTGGGATAAAGTGGGCGAAACCTTAGGTTATCCTCTTGATGGTAACATTATTTATAAATTGGGTGGCGCACCAGTCAAGGTTGTTGCCGAAGAAATGATGAAAGAAGCTGCAATGCCGATGGCATTATTTGATCAAGTGATTCAGCTAAAACGCCAATATGGAATTGAATTGATTATGCAACATTCCACCTTGTTGCCAGCGGCGCAGGTGGTAAAGAAATTTGCTGGACAAAAACCTTTGGCGCTGGGAACAGGCTCGCACCGCAATGTGACCAATTTATTACTCGATAAATTTGATTTACACGCTTATTTTGATGCCGTGGTTACCGCAGAAGATGTGGCAAAGCACAAGCCAGAACCCGATACATTTTTGCGTTGCGCGGAATTAATCAAAGTGAATCCACAACGTTGCGTGGTGTTTGAAGATGCGGATCTTGGCGTGAAAGCAGGGCTTGCAGCAGGTATGGACGTGTTTGATGTGCGTATCAATCAGCTGATTAAGGGCAATTAAATGTTATCCAATAAGCAAAAAATGCTCGCAGGGCTGGCACATAAACCTCATGATCCGGAATTAGCGCAACTTCGCATCGAAAATAAAAAGCGCCTTTTTCAATACAATACGCAAATTTGCCCTTCTGAAACAGAAAAAAGAGCGGTGCTAATTCAGCAAATTTTAGGCAAATGCAAAAATGAACCCCATATTAACGCGCCGTTTTTTTGCGATTACGGCTGTTTTATTGAAGTGGGCGAAAACTTTTTTGCCAACTATAACTGCACAATGTTGGATAACGGTGGCATCACCATTGGTGATAATGTGATGCTCGCGCCGAATGTGAGCCTTTATACCGTAGGCCACCCCCTTGATGCGGAATTACGCAGCCAAGATTGGGAACAGGCGCTGCCGATTACCATTGGCAATAATGTGTGGATTGGGGGAAATGCCATTATCTTAGGTGGCGTAACCATCGGCGATAACGTGGTGATTGGTGCAGGTTCAGTGGTGAGCAAAGATATTCCTGCTAATAGCCTTGTGGTGGGCAATCCTGCCAAAGTGATTCGCCAAATTACCGAGCAAGATAGGCTAAATTATATTAACAAATATATGGCAGGCTATGCTTGATTGGCTGACTGATGGGCTATTGGGATCGCAAAATAGTCTATGGCTAATGTTTAGCAGCGCCTTTCTTAGTGCCACGGTATTGCCCGGCAATTCGGAAATTATTTTCCTTTTTCTCACCGCACCTTTTATTGGCGCGGTTTTCTCTATTGATCTTTTTGAATTGCTTGTTGCTGCCGTACTTGGTAATACATTAGGTGGAATGACCACTTATATGATTGGACGTTGGTTTCCCAAATTAGAACAAAAAAATCTGCAGCGCAGCTGGGCATTGAACAACATTCAGAGGTATGGCATTTGGACATTATTATTAAGCTGGCTGCCCATTGTGGGCGATGCCTTTTGCGCAATGGCAGGCTGGTTGCGTTTTAACTGGTTGAAATCATTATTATTAATAATGATTGGGAAATTGTTTCGCTATACGTTGTTATTATTAATTAGCCAAATTTAAGTAAAAAAATGCCACCTCGAAAGGTGGTGAATAACCTAAGGAACCAATTTTTATTAAACAACTGCAAGTTGCTATTTGTTGTGGAACGCTATACTAACATAAATTTAAGAAAATTTACAAAAAATTACAAAAATAAATCAGGTTGTTCGCTTTTTGCACTTTGCTTATACTAGAACGGTGTCAAACAAGATGTTTTAGCTGATCAAGGAAAGAAAAAGCCACCCATAAAGAGTGGCAAAAATAACTTAAGGAATCAAATTTATTAAAACAACTGCAAGTTGCTATACTGTCAGACCGAATAATAACAGAAAAGTTCACGATAAGTTGAATTTTTTTTACAAAAATTTACATTTTATTTAGGAAAAGGAAAATTATGCCATTACTCGATAGCTTTAAAGTGGATCACACTAAAATGAACGCCCCTGCAGTGCGTGTCGCCAAAACAATGCGTACCCCAAAAGGCGATGATATTACGATTTTCGATTTGCGCTTTTGTATCCCAAACAAAGAAATTCTGCCACCAAAGGGTATTCACACCTTGGAACACCTTTTCGCTGGCTTTATGCGTGATCACTTAAACAGCGAAAATGTAGAAATTATTGATATTTCACCGATGGGTTGCCGCACAGGATTTTATATGTCCCTCATCGGCACACCAAACGAGCAACAAGTAGCGCAGGCGTGGCTCGCTTCAATGAAAGATATTTTACAGGTGAAAGATCAAAAAGAGATTCCAGAATTAAACGAATATCAATGCGGTACTTACACCGAACATTCCCTACCCGAAGCCCATCAAATCGCACAACACATTCTTGAACGCGGTGTAGGCGTAAACAAAAATGAAGATCTGCTACTCGATGAAAGTTTGTTAGCACAGTAAATTCTCACTGATAGAAGGAAAACACAATGACAACATTAGGGACTGCACTGACACCAAAAGCCACCAAAGTGATGATGTTAGGTTCTGGTGAGCTGGGTAAAGAAGTGGTAATTGAATTGCAACGCTTAGGTGTGGAAGTGATTGCAGTGGATCGTTATGAAAATGCGCCAGCGCAACAAGTGGCGCACCGTGCTTATACCATTTCAATGCTTGATGGCGAGGCGTTGAAAGCCTTGGTTGAAAAAGAGCAGCCAGATTATATCGTGCCAGAAGTGGAGGCGATTGCCACAGAAACTTTGGTGGAATTAGAGCAAGCTGGCTTTAATGTTGTGCCTGCGGCGAAAGCCACACGCTTAACAATGAACCGCGAAGGTATTCGCCGTTTAGCGGCGGAAGAATTAGGGCTGCCCACTTCGCCTTATCAATTTGTGGATAATTTTGCAGATTTTCAAAGTGCGGTGGAAATGGCGTTCCTTGTGTGGTGAAGCCGATTATGTCTTCTTCAGGACACGGGCAAAGTATCGTGAAATCGTTTGATCAGCTACAAGCCGCGTGGGATTATGCCCAACAAGGCGGACGTGCGGGAGCGGGGCGTGTGATTGTGGAAGGTTTTGTCAAATTTGATTATGAAATCACCTTGCTTACGGTTCGCCATATTGGTGGCACTTCGTTCCTTGCGCCAATTGGTCATCGTCAAGAAAACGGCGATTATCGTGAATCTTGGCAGCCACAAGCAATGTCAGCGGAGGCATTAGCCAAAGCGCAGCAAATTGCGGAGAAAATTACCACCGCACTTGGCGGACGTGGGATTTTTGGCGTGGAAATGTTTGTGGCGGGGGACGATGTGATTTTCAATGAAGTTTCACCGCGTCCGCACGATACAGGAATGGTTACCCTTATCTCGCAAGAGCTGTCTGAGTTTGCCTTGCACGCCCGTGCGATTTTAGGTTTGCCGATTCCGCAAATTAATCTTATTAGCCCAGCGGCATCTAAAGCCATTGTGGTGGAAGGACATTCCAACCAAGTACAATTTGCAGGTTTAGAAAAGGTGTTGGCTGAACCCAATACGGATATTCGTTTATTTGGTAAGGGGGAAGTACAAGGCCATCGCCGAATGGGTGTAGTGCTAGCTCGCGATGAAAGTGTAGAAAAAGCCTTGCAAAAAGTGCAACGTGCTTACAATGAACTAGACATTATTTTATAACGAGTAGGCGAACAGAGTTCGCCTTTCTTACCTATTTAACAATAAGTGCGGTGGAAAATGCGTGTGAATTTTAGAACACACAGAATTGTTTCTGTAACGGGAGCAGAAATGAAGCAATGACAAAAAATGCGTAAACAATTAACGCCTATGCAACCCGAAACCCTACCGTTGCCACATAGCCTAAAATGCCGTAAAAAATCACCGCACTTAGGATAAGCAAGGCTTTGCCTTGTTGGGCATTGCGTTGATGAATGAGGTAAAGTATTCTTGCACTAATGCCTAAAATAAAAGGATAAACCCAGAAAAAAATCGACATCAACGTAGTTTGCAAATCAGTTAAACTGGGGTTTTTCAGTAAATTTGGCGAGATAAGTAGCGCCAAGGGCCAAAGCAAAATAGGCAGGCAAAAAATAGCGAGCGCCCAAGTAAAAGGGCTAAAGCCAGTGGGCATTTTTTGGTTATTCATTTATTTCACCATAACATCATCAAATTAAAGAGTTGAAATATAGCAAATGCAATATTTATTTGGTAGTGAAATTCGTAACTTTGCTTTTCATTTTCGTGATTATATTTTGGCGAAGTATCAACGTAATTTATCCATTCAAGAAATTTCACAGCAGGGGCAACCAGCGATTTTTGCCGTGTTTGCTGATGAAAATGATCCACTATTCCCCAAAATAGAACAAGAAGCACAGGCCTTTTTGCAAGATCCTAGTCATTCGCGTTATCAACAAGCCAGCTGGGAAACGGGCAAAATTGAACAAGCTGATGAAAATAAAGTGCGGTGGAAATTTCCTCATTTTTCCCAGTGGAAACAACAAAATTTACTGTTTTTTTAACCGCACTTTGTCTGATTATTTATCTTTTTCAGCTACTTGGTTTTAACCAAGAGACATTTTGCTAGCCACCCATTATCCAGAGAGCTATGCGGAACAATCAGAGCTTTGGCGCTATTTTACGCATAGCCTTGTCCACCTTTCCCCGTGGCATATCACCTTTAATTTAGTATGGTGGTGGATTTTTGCTGGGAAAATTGAACAGAAATTTGGCACAGCAACGCTGGTGCTGTTGTATCTACTTTCTGCGTTTATCAGTGGTTTTGCGCAAAATATGGCATCAGGGCCTGCATTTTTTGGTTTATCTGGCGTGGTGTATGCGGTGCTAGGTTATGTTCTGGTATTGGATAAATTTAGTCGTCAGCACCCTTTCATTTACCGCAAGGCTTTTTTACAATGCTCCTTGTTGGTATCGCCTTTGGTTTGTTAGCCCTTTGATTGGAGTTTCTATGGGGAACACCGCGCACATCACGGGCTTATTAACGGGCGTTGTATTAGCCGGGGTAAAAATCTTGTTTGCCAAGCCACAAAAAACAATTTAAAAATAAACACAACATCAGGAAGAAGCAATGAAACAATCCCTTCGTCATAAAAAGATCATTTCGCTGGTAAAACAGAATGGTTATTTAAGCACGGAAGATTTAGTTAGCCTGCTTGGGGTTAGTCCACAGACCATTCGCCGTGATTTGAATGAACTGGCAGAAAATAATTTAATCAGCCGTCATCACGGTGGTGCGGCTTCCCCTTCCACATCAGAAAATTCCGATTATGTGGAACGTAAGCACTTCTTTTCAACAGAAAAAAGACGCATTGCCGAAGAAGTGGCGAAAATTATTCCCAATGGTTCATCGTTATTTATGGATATTGGCACAACCCCAGAAGCGGTGGCGAATGCCTTGTTAAATCACAAAAATTTACGTATTGTGACCAACAACCTGAACGCCGCTTATATCCTAATGCAAAATAAAAGTTTTGACATCACAATGGCGGGCGGTTCACTGCGACAAGACGGTGGTATCATCGGCGAAGCCACTGTGGCTTTTATCAAACAATTTCGCTTAGATTTCGGCATTTTGGGGATCAGTGCCATTGACAGCGACGGCACATTATTAGATTACGATTACCACGAAGTGCAAGTAAAACGTGCAATTATGGAAAGCTCGCGTAGCACCATTTTGGCAACGGATCATTCCAAATTTAACCGCCGCGCAATGGTATGTTTGGGATCACTCACCGAGCTGAGCCATTTGTTTACCGATACCCCACCGTCAGAGAGCATTATTCAGCTGTTAGAAGCAAGTAATACGTTAGTGCATATTTGTGAATAAAAAATTGGGCAATTTGCCCAATTTTTTATAATAGGTGCGAAGATTAAATCACCTTCGCCAACAATGTGATCGGGTGTAGGCAGGTCAGGCTGGTGGACATATCAATTTGCCATTTACAGGTTTCGCACTCTGAAATCACAAAATCAAATTGACCTTCTTCAATATGCTCAAATAGGGTTTTACCAATGGCTTGGGAAACTTCATAGTTTTCTGCTTTAAAGCCATAGGTTCCCGCAATGCCACAGCACTGACTTGGTAGCATTACCACTTCAAGATCTGGGATCAATTTTAATAACGCAAGCGTATAAGGCGCCCAGCCCGCTTTATCTACGTGGCAAGCGGTGTGATATGCCACTTTCAACGGCATTGATTTAAACTGCGGTGCGTTTTTACGTTGAAATAATTGATACAAATATTTCGTTACAATATTAATATGTGGACGTACTTTTGCGTTATCCATTCCCAAAATATGATGATATTCATCACGTAAATTCATTGTGCAACTAGAGGACGTTCCCACCACATCAAGCTCTTGATTAATAATGGTATTTTCTAGCTGAGCAAGGTTAAATTCGGCAAGTTGTCTAGCACGTTTTGGAAAGCCATTTACGCTCAGTGGCAGTCCACAGCATTTTTCTTTTTCCAATAACAGCACGCCAATGTCTAAGGCGTTGAAAACTTTGATCAAATCTTTGCCCAGTTGCGGATTATTATAGTTCACGTAACAGCCGTGATAGTATGCCACCTTGTCTTTGTAATAACGCTGACGCTCAAGGGCATTATTTTTATACCACTGACGGAATGAGCCAAAAGAATATTTCGGCAAACTACGATGCTGGCTTACTTTAAGGTTTTTTCCAGTAAGAATTTCGTGGCTTTTAAGCCTGTAATGGTATTCACCACAGGGGCAAATGGCGTGTTGAGTTTGCCCATAATATCGGTGTTACTCAGCACGGCATCGCGTAATTTATGAATGAGCGA
>NZ_PQVI01000137.1 GCF_002921145.1 Avibacterium endocarditidis | reverse complement strand
TATTTTTCGCTAAATCGAATTAAACCTTCTTGCTGTGTGGTGGCGATTAAACGCCCTTGACGATCGAAAATTTGTCCGCGTGATAAGCCCCTTGCGCCAAAGGCGTTAGGGCTTTCAATGGCGTAAAGTAGCCAATCGTTAAGATCCCCAGCTCGATGAAACCAAATAGAATGGTCGATGGTGGCTAATTTCATTCCTGCTTCTAAAAAGCCTTTTTTATGTGGGTGGAGGGCAGTGAGTAGCGGATGAAAATCAGAAAAATATGCCAACAAACATTGCTGAATGGCGCGATTGTGCGGCACTTCACCATTGGCTTTCACCCAAACATATTGCTCAGGTGGCAAGGTTTTTCCTTGAAAAGGGTTATTGATATATTTAGTACGAATATCAAAAGGGCGCTCAGCAGTAAATTTATCGCGAATTGGCTCTGGGATATATTGTGCCAATTTTTGCAATGCCACACTTTCAGCCATAAAGCTGTCTGGCTCACCGACATTTGGCATTGAAGATTGGTGATCAAAGCCTTCTTCTTCCATTTGAAATGAAGCGGTAATGTGGCAAATGGCTTGATTATGCTGAATGGCTTTCACTCGCATTGCAGTGAAATGATGCCCTTCACGCAACACTTCCACATCATAAATAATCGGGTGCTGACTATCCCCAGGGGCAAGAAAATAGGCGTGGCAAGAATGTAATATGCGATCTTGGGGGGGCAACTTGAATCGCCGCAGAAAGCGCTTGTGCCACCACTTGCCCACCAAACACTTGGCGCAAACCTAAATCTTGGCTTTGCCCACGAAAGAGAAAATCATCAAGCTGTTCTAGCTTAAGTAAATCAATAAGCTGGTTGAGTACCACAGACATTTTATCTACCTTTTAATAAAAATAAGTGCGGTGTATTTTACGGGAATTTTCAATGGTAAGCTAATTTGAACAGGAGGTTTGGTAAGGTATTTGAGATAATCTATGAATTAACAAAGAGTGATAAATCAAGTGTGGTGTAAAATTTTCCAAAAATTCACACCGCACTTGTCATTTTATTCAAACACCGCCCAAATTGGTGCGTGGTCGGAAGGCTTTTCCATTGCACGAATATCCAGTGCAATGCCTGTATCTGTGCAGCGATCGATTAAATTATTGCTTGCCAAAATATGATCAATGCGTAAGCCGCGGTTATCGTCAAAGCCTTTTGAGCGATAATCAAACCAAGAGAATTTATCGTTAGTCGTTGGGTTTAAATGGCGGAAAGTGTCCGTTAAACCATAGGCATATAAGCGGTTATACCATTCTCTTTCTTCAGGTAAGAACGAGCATTTTCCTGTACGCAACCAGCGTTTACGGTTTTCTTCACCAATGCCAATATCCAAATCACTCGGGCTGATATTCATATCACCCATAATAATAATCGGATTTTCTTTATTATGATCCTGCTCTAAATAGCGTTGCAAATCTGCATAGAATTTTTCTTTAGCAGGGAATTTTGTTTCGTGGTTGCGGCTCTCCCCTTGTGGAAAGTAACCGTTGATTACTGTGAGCAAACCAAATTCTGTTTCCATTTCCGCCATAATAATGCGTTTTTGTGCGTCCGCTTCATCTGTAGGGAAGCCTTTGTGAATGGCTTTGGGCGCTTGTTTGAGCAAAAATGCTACGCCATAATGCCCTTTTTGCCCGTGGTGATAAACGTGATAACCCAAGTGTTCCACCAACGCATAAGGGAAATCTTCATCTGCCACCTTAATTTCCTGCAATCCCAAAATATCGGGCTGATACTGTTCAATAATGGCTTCAAGCTGATGAGGTCTTGCTCGTAATCCATTGATATTAAAAGACATTACTTTCATTCAATAAGTTCCTAATTATTCATTAATAAAAATCAGACGGGCATTATACTAAGGTTTGTAAGATTTCAAAAATGATAAAAAATTTCACCGCTCTTTAAATGAAACTTAATGAATTTCAGATGATGTTTTTTGAACCTTATTTGCGTTAAGTCAAATTCCGTTCATTTATCCCATAAGCAAGTTGATGAATTTATTGAAAATTATAGTGCTGAACTTATAATCTCAACCATTATTTCTACCTATTTTGATGTATCTGTTTGATGTGGGGGAGCTATGGCGAAATTGAATAAGAAATTTGTATTAGGTGGTTTGTTTGGCGTGTTGCTTGGTGTGGGTGTGTTTGCGGGAACGCAATATGCAATGAAAGCTACCAGCAGCACTGAGTTTTGTGTGAGTTGCCATTCGATGAACATTCCGAAAGAAGAGTGGGAAGGAAGCGTGCATTTTTCTAATCGTAAAGGCATTCGTGCGGAATGTGCAGATTGCCATATTCCGCAAGATTCCACATTTCATTATGTGAAAACTAAGGTGATGGCATTAAAAGATGTGTGGAATACCCTTGTGGTCGATAAATTGCCAGATCAAGAAGCCTATGAAACTCATCGTTTAGCTATGGCGAAACAGGTTTGGGCGGAGATGAAAGAAAACGATTCAGCCACTTGTAAAAGTTGTCATAGTGCTGAAGCAATGGTGCTTTCAGAGCAATCAGAAGCCGCACAGAAAATGCATAAAATAGCACAGGAAACCAACCAAACGTGCATTGATTGCCATAAAGGCATTGTGCATTTTATGCCTGAAATGGAAGTTGATAACCAAGAAGCCAGTGGTGAGTTAAGTAAACACGGTGGGGAGTTTAGCCCACAGGATAAAACCTTATATAGCCTAGCGATGAGTAATGTCAATATTGCTGATGGGGGCAGTATTCGCCTAATGCCTTATGCGGAATTAACCGATTGGAAAGCTTCGGGTGATCAAGTTTCAGCGACGATCACAGGCTGGCAGCAAGCCGGAGCGGAAAGCATTCTTTATATGGATTTAGGTAAACGCATTATGGTGGCGTTATTGGAAGATGTGCCACAAGATAAAATGCAGGTGCTACGTTCTGTTTATGATGAAGTTACCGCTTCCGATTGGAAGGAAGTCCGTTTGCAAATTAATGCACCGAAATCTATTTTAACGGCAAATTTGACCGCACTTAATCAATTTGGTCACAATTTGAATGAAACCTATTGTAGCGGTTGCCACGCTGCAATTGGGGCAGATCATTACACCGCGAATCAATGGATTGGTGTGGTGAACTCAATGAAAAATCGTACATCAATGTCAGCAGATGATGTCCGCACACTCACGATTTATTTACAACGTAATAGTAAGGATAAAGTGGGCGCATCACATTAACAGTTTCCATTTGGAATATCGCTAAAATTATTTAGCACTGGTTTGACTCCGAGCTTGTGATCCTAAGTCGAAAGATATGGAAGCAATGCCTGCAACTTGATTGCACAATGGTATGGTTAGAAATGATTATGCCACTCGTTTTAGAAAGGTGTCGTAAGTTAAACTCATAGCATTTTATAAGTGCGGTGCAAATTTTCAGAATTTTCCCCAGATATAAAATGCCGTGGAAAGTCATACTGAGGTGAACAATGAAAAAACAAGACAACATTAATGCAAGTCGCCGTGATTTCATTAAACATTCTTCATTAGGTCTTGCAGGAACATCTTTATCAGGTGGGGTAGTAGGATCGTTGGTATCTTCTAAAGCAGTGGCGGCAGAACAAAGCACGGTGGTTACTGCGGCACACTGGGGACCTTTAGGCGTCGTTGTGGAAGACGGTAAAGTGGTGAAGTCAGGGCCAGCGATTCCCGCACCGCTAACCAATGAATTGCAATCTGTGGTTGCCGATCAGCTTTATAGCGAAACCCGTATTAAATATCCAATGGTGCGTAAGGGCTATTTAGAAGGCAACAAAGATACTACCTTGCGTGGACGTGATGAATGGGTACGCGTATCTTGGGAGCAGGCGTTTGATCTTGTGGCAAAAGAGATAAAACGGGTGAGAGATAGCTACGGTGCAACAGGGATCTATGCTGGATCTTATGGTTGGTACAGCTCAGGCTCACTACACGCAGCTCGCACCTTGTTGCATCGTTACCTTAACGTAACGGGTGGTTTTGTTGGCTCAAAAGGGGATTATTCTACTGGGGCTGCACAAGTGATTATGCCGCACGTTTTAGGCACAATTGAAGTTTATGAGCAACAAACCAGCTGGGAAACCATTTTAGAAAGCTCAGAGATTGTGGTGTTATGGTCGGCAAATCCGCTCACAACTTTACGCATTGCGTGGACATCTACGGATCAAGAGGGCTTAGCCTATTTCAAAAAATTAAAAGAGAGCGGCAAACGCATTATTTGTATTGATCCTGTGCGTAGCGAAAGTTGTGAGTTTTTAGGCGCAGAGTGGATCCCGATTAATACGGCAACTGACGTACCACTAATGCTAGGGATTGCACATACCTTAGTGAGCGAAGACAAGCACGACAAAGCTTTCTTGAAAAAATACACGTCAGGCTATGATAAATTTGAAGAATATTTATTAGGCAAAACAGATGGGCAGCCAAAAGATGCTACTTGGGCGAGTAAATTAACTGGCGTGCCAGTAGAGGTGATTAAACAACTTGCCAATGATTTTGCAACTAAACGCACAATGTTAATGGGCGGTTGGGGAATGCAACGTCAACGCCACGGTGAGCAAAGCCACTGGATGATGGTAACGCTAGCTTCTATGCTCGGGCAAATTGGTTTACTGGGCGGCGGTTTCGGCTTTAGTTATCACTATGCCAATGGTGGCGTGCCAACCGCAACAGGCGGAATTTTAGGTTCGATTACCGCAAATCCTGCTGTACAAGCCGGGGAAAAAACGTGGCTTGATGAAACATCTAAAATGGCATTTCCTGTGGCACGGGTGGCAGATGCTTTACTTAACCCCGGCAAAACGATTCAATATAATGGCACGGAAATTACCTATCCCGATATTAAATTAGTGTATTGGGCGGGTGGTAATCCATTTGTGCATCATCAAGATACCAATACCTTAGTGAAAGCTTTCCATAAGCCAGATACCTTTATTGTGAATGAAGTAAACTGGACGCCAACGGCACGAATGGCTGATATTGTATTGCCTGTAACCACCAGTTATGAGCGTAACGACTTAACAATGTCAGGCGATTATTCAATGATGAATATCTACCCAATGAAACAAGTTGTGCCACCGCAATTTGAGGCGAAAAGCGATTATGACATCTTCACAGAATTAGCGAAGCGTGCTGGTGTGGAAGAACAATTCACCGAAAATAAATCGGAAATGGATTGGTTAAAAGGCTTCTACCAAACGGCATTTGATGCTGCACGCAAAAACCGTGTATTAATGCCTAAATTTGAGAAATTCTGGGAAGAAAATAAACCAATTACTTTCAAAGCCAATGAAAAAGCGAAAAAATGGGTGCGTTACGAAGAGTTCCGTAATGATCCATTGTTGAATCCATTGGGTACACCATCAGGTAAAATTGAAATTTATTCTGATGTGGTAGCCAAAATGAATTATGACGATTGCAAAGGCTATCCAAGCTGGATGGAACCGGCAGAATTTGCTGGCAACACCACTGCAGAAGCACCTTTAGCTTTAGTTACACCTCACCCATATTACCGCTTGCACAGCCAGCTTGCACATACTTCATTACGTCAAAAATATGCCGTGAATGATCGTGAACCAGTGTTGATTCATAAAGATGATGCGGCAACGCGTGGTATTGTTGATGGTGATATTGTGAGAATTTATAACCAACGCGGACAAGTGCTTGCAGGGGCTGTGGTTACTGATGGCATTATTAAAGGCACAGTAGCCTTGCACGAAGGGGCTTGGTACGATCCTGCGGATCTTGGACAATCGGATAAACCATTGTGTAAAAATGGCTGCCCGAATGTGCTTACCCGCGATGAAGGCACGTCAAAACTTGCACAGGGTAACTCGCCAAATACTTGTATCGTACAAGTAGAAAAATTCACTGGCGAAGCGCCAGCCGTAACGGTGTTTAAACAACCGAAACAATCGGCATAACTGCTTAGTAATATAAAAAAATCAGCCTTAAGGGCTGATTTTTTTTTTCCCGTACTTTAAAAGTGCGGTGGTTTTTTTGTGAATTTTTTAGGCTAAGATTAAATTTTCTAGTGCTGTTTTTGTTATCTTCCAGAAAAACAAAAACTCAGCGATGGGCTGAGTTTTATATTCACTAATGAAGTGCGGTACTTTTTTTATAAATTTTCCAACAAATTTTCTTCTTTTTTTTGGTCATTTTGTAGATAAAAGCCTTGTTGCTGGATTTTTTCTAGCACTTCTTGGTTATCTGCGTTTGATGAGCGATTTTTTCACCTTTTAAGATTAAATAGCATTACAAAAATGGGCGTGCCGAAACTGTCACGTAGGGTTTCGGGAATTGGGGAGAAATCATCGCGTTTAGCAATGTATAAATACATTCC
>NZ_PQVI01000136.1 GCF_002921145.1 Avibacterium endocarditidis | reverse complement strand
GAACGCCAGACGAACAAAACAAAAAACCATGCCTGTTTTACCATTACGCGATGTGGTGGTTTTCCCATATATGGTTATGCCATTGTTTGTGGGACGCGAAAAATCCATCGCCAGTCTTGAAGAGGCAATGGAAAATGGCAAACAATTATTATTAGTTTCGCAAAAAGCGGCTGAGTTAGAACAGCCTACGGTGGACGATGTGTATGATGTCGGTACGGTGGCGAATATTATTCAATTACTCAACTTACCAGATGGCACAGTAAAAGTGCTAGTGGAAGGACAGCAACGTGCCAAAATTTCCCATTTAGAAGACAATGGGCGTTTCTTCGAGGCAAAAATTGAGCTAATTGATACCCAATTGGGTGATGAAACAGAATTAGAAGTGGCACAGAATACGGCACTGAAAGAGTTTGAAAAATATATTGAACTCAACAAAAAAGTGCAGCCAGATGTGCTTTCCGCCTTGAAAAATATTGCAGACCCAGAACGTTTAAGCGACACAATGGCAGCGCATATGCCAGTTTCAGTAGCGCGTAAGCAAGAAGTTTTAGGCATTGCAAATGTTGCTGAGCGTTTTGAATATTTGCTTGGTTTAATGATTAACGAAGCGGGCATTTTAGAAGTTGAGAAACGTATTCGCGGCCGCGTGAAGAAACAAATGGAAAAAAGCCAGCGCGATTATTACCTTAACGAACAAATCAAAGCTATCCAAAAAGAGCTAGGCGAAACCGAAAGTACCGTTGATGAAGTGGAACAACTTCGTCAAAAAGTGGAAGAAGCCAAAATGCCGAAAGAGGCAAGAGAAAAAGTGGAAGCAGAATTGCAGAAACTGAAAATGATGTCGCCAATGTCAGCAGAAGCAACAGTAGTGCGCAGCTACATTGATTGGATGTTGCAAGTACCTTGGCATAAGCGCAGCAAAGTGAAAAAAGATATTGTTAAAGCGCAGGAAATTCTTGATGCGGATCATTATGGCTTAGAACGCGTGAAAGATCGCATTTTGGAATATTTAGCGGTACAAAGCCGTTTAAATCAGTTTAAAGGGCCTATCCTTTGCTTAGTTGGGCCACCGGGGGTGGGGAAAACTTCCCTAGGACAATCTATTGCCAATGCCACAGGACGTAAATATGTGCGTATGGCGCTAGGCGGCGTGCGTGATGAAGCGGAAATTCGTGGGCATCGCAAAACCTATATCGGTTCATTGCCGGGTAAATTGATCCAAAAAATGGCAAAAGTGGGGGTGAAAAATCCGCTATTTTTACTTGATGAGATCGACAAAATGGCATCAGATATGCGTGGTGATCCGGCCTCTGCGTTGTTAGAAGTGCTTGATCCAGAACAGAACGCCAACTTCAACGATCATTATTTAGAAGTGGATTATGATCTTTCTGACGTGATGTTCGTGGCAACCTCAAACTCAATGAATATCCCAGGGCCGCTGCTTGATCGTATGGAAGTGATTCGTTTATCGGGCTATACGGAAGATGAAAAACTCAATATCGCCAAACGCCATTTGCTTAACAAACAAATTGAGCGTAATGGCTTGAAAAAAGGTGAGTTGAAAATCGAAGACAGTGCGATTTTAGATATTATCCGCTATTACACTCGTGAAGCGGGCGTACGTGGGCTTGAACGTGAGATTTCTAAAATCTGTCGTAAAGCGGTGAAAAATTTACTGTTGAACCCGAAATTAAAATCGATCACGGTAAACAGCGATAACCTGAACGAATATTTGGGCGTCAAACGCTTTGAGTTTGGCCGTGCAGATACACAAAACCGCGTAGGTGAAGTAACGGGCTTGGCGTGGACGCAAGTGGGCGGTGATTTACTCACCATTGAAGCCACTTCTGTGATCGGCAAAGGCAAATTAACCTACACAGGATCGCTAGGCGATGTGATGAAAGAATCCATTCAAGCAGCGATGACCGTGGTGCGTTCCCGTGCAGAAAAATTAGGCATTGCACCTGATTTCCACGAAAAACGTGATATTCACATTCACGTTCCAGACGGCGCAACACCAAAAGATGGCCCAAGTGCAGGGATCGCAATGTGTACCGCCTTGGTTTCTTGCTTAACGGGGAATCCTGTGAAGTCTGCAGTGGCGATGACAGGGGAAATTAGCTTGCGTGGTAAAGTGCTGCCAATTGGCGGTTTGAAAGAGAAATTACTCGCAGCGCACCGTGGCGGCATTAAAACGGTGATTATTCCAAAAGATAATGTAAAAGATTTGGAAGAAATCCCAGAGAATGCGAAAAACAGCTTAGATATTCGTCCAGTGGAAACCATTGATGAAGTGCTAAGCATCGCCTTAGAAAATCCGCCTGAAGGGGTTGATTTTTCTCACTTGATTGCAAAAGAAGAAAAAGCAACGCCACGCCGTAAAAGTAAACGTGCGGAAAGTGCGGTGAATTAATTGAAAGTTTTTTAATAATAAAGTCGGTAAAGAACAATCTTTGCCGACTTCTTTATTTTTATGCTGGCAATCAAAGCACTTTCGATTATAATTCTCAAGATTTGTCTTAATCTTACATTTAAGGATAACTTCAATGTTAATGGAAAAACTCAGCGATGCGTCAAACAGCATCTTGTGGAAGATCATTTTCGCACTAATTGTGGTGTCATTTGTATTAAGTGGCGTGGCAGGCTATATGTTCACACGCGTTGATACTTCTGCTGCCAAAGTGAATGGTGAAGAAATTCCGCAACAATTATTTTTAGAACAATATAATAAGGAATATCAACAACTTAGCCAACAAATGGGAGCGAGTTTTGCTGCGGTGGCTGATTCGCCAGAATTTATTAATGGTTTACGCAGCTCTATTTTAGAGCGTTTAATTAACCAAGAATTATTGCGCCAATATGCCGCAGAATTAAAGCTTGACGTGAGCGATAGCCAAATTGAACAAGCCATTGTAACTAGCCCAATTTTCCAAAAAGACGGCAAATTTGATAACGCACTTTATCAACAAATGTTATCTGCAAACGGTTTAAGTGGTGATCAGTATGCACAATATTTACGTCAAGGATTAACCTTACAACAGCTTAATGACGGCATTGCGCGTTCTGCGTTTACTGTATCTAGCCAAAACAAACGTGTAGCCCAGCTATTTTTCCAACAGCGCGATGTCCGTTTGGCAGAGTTTCCTTTAGTAGCCACTGTGGCACAACAACAGGTGAATGAAGAAGAAATTAGCGCTTACTATAATGCGAATAAAGCCGCATTTGCCGTGCCTGAGTTGGTGAAAGTTCAATACCTTGATTTAACTCAACAAGCGGCTGAAAAAAATGTGAAGGTTACTGATGTAGAAATTGCGCAATATTATCAAGATAACAAAGCGCAATATATGACTCAGCATTTAGCCCACATTCAACTGCCAACGGAGCAAGAAGCGCAAGCAGTTTATGCGGATTTACAAAAAGGCGAAAGCTTTGCGGCGTTAGCGAAACTTTACTCTAGCGACAAAATTTCTGGTGCAAATGGCGGTGATTTAGATTGGGTTGTGGCAGGAATGATGCCCCCACAATTTGAAGCAGCAGCGCGTGAATTAAAAGCGGGGGAATATAGCCAACCAGTTAAAGTGGATAACGCTTACCATATCATCAAAGTGGAAGATGAAAAGTTCCTGCCGTTAGAACAAGTGAAAAACGATATTGCTGCTAAACTTCGTAGCGAATTAAGTGCGAAAGAATTCTACGCAATGGAAAAACAAGCCAATGAGAAAGCCTTTGAGCAGCCAGATTCGTTACAAGCAGCGGCGCAAGCGGCGGGCGTGAGCGTACAAAAAACCGGCTATTTCTCACGCAACGATATTCCACCGGCACTTAATTATGGCAATGTGGTTTCTGCATTATTTGATTCTGAATTAACCCAAGGCGGAACAAACTCAGAAGCCATTAATGTGGGTGATCAGCATTCTTTGATTGTTCGTGTGGTGGAACATAAACCAGAAGGTGTGAAAACACTTGATGAAGCAAAAGATGAAATTGCTCAATATTTAAAACAGCAAAAAGCGGAAAAAATCGTGCTAGCTCAGGCTGAAAAAGTGGCGCAAGCGCTAAATCAAAATAGTAATGCCGCTCTGCCAAATGGCATTAAATTCGGCGAGAAAGCGCAATGGGTTTACGCTGAAAATAAAGTGCCACAATTGCGTGATGTGATTTTCTCAATGCAAAAAACCAGTGATAAGCCAGCTTATATGGCCGCGAAAAATGGTGATAACAGTGTTGTGGTGATCGAATTAAGCAATATTAAAGATGGGGCATTAGATGGGGAGCAACTGCAAGCATTTAGCGCTCAACTCACCCAAGCGCAACAAGCAGAATTGCAACATGCTTTATTACAGGCCTTAAGAGCAAAAGCTAAAATTGAAATTAATCAACAATTCTTAGCGCAAGAAGAGTAATTATAAGCTTCAATCTTATTTATTATTAAAACGGCAAGATAAAATTTCAGATTGCCGTTTTTTTATAGGCTTTTTTCGAGTCTTGAAAAATTTGCTAGTTTTTCACCGCACTTTGTGGTATAAAGTGCGGCGTTATTTTGGCTAGAATAACAAAGCAATTTTTATTTTAGACGAAATAATTTTTAAACTTAATTTTTAACAATAAATCACACACATATCGCACGGATAAATCGGGGTGCCAAACGGTCGATTTATTTGGTATGTGGAGGCTAAACCCCAAACAAAAGGAAAATTATTATGGCACAAGTTTCAATGCGCGAAATGCTACAAGCTGGCGTTCACTTCGGTCACCAAACTCGTTACTGGAACCCAAAAATGAAACCATTCATTTTTGGACCACGCAACGGCGTTCATATCATCAACCTTGAAAAAACCGTTCCAATGTTCAATGCTGCATTAGCAGAATTAACTCGCATTGCGGGCAACAACGGTAAAATCTTATTTGTTGGTACAAAACGTGCAGCAAGTGAAGCAGTGAAAGCAGCAGCATTAGACTGTCAGCAATACTATGTAAATCACCGTTGGTTAGGTGGTATGTTGACTAACTGGAAAACAGTACGTCAATCAATCAAACGCTTAAAAGATTTAGAAACTCAATCTCAAGATGGTACTTTCGACAAATTAACTAAGAAAGAAGCATTAATGCGTAGCCGTGAGATGGAAAAACTTGAATTAAGCCTTGGCGGTATCAAAGATATGGCGGGTCTTCCTGATGCATTATTTGTTATCGGTGCAGATCACGAACACATCGCAATCAAAGAAGCAAATAACCTTGGTATTCCAGTATTTGCAGTGGTTGATACAAACTCTGCGCCAGACGGTGTTGATTTTGTTATCCCTGGTAACGATGATGCAGCGCGTGCAATTCAACTATATCTTGCAGCAGCGGCAGCAGCAGTAAAAGAAGGTCGCCAACAAGAAGTGGTAGCCGAAGAGAAATTTGCTGAAGCAGAAGCAGCTGAATAATTCAGGTGAATGCGGCGAAAGCCCTTATTAATCACAACGATTAATTGGTTAGCAGGGGGCTTATGTTCCCTGCTTTTTTACATAAGTGCGGTCAAAAATCGCATCAAATTTTGTGGATAGAGGATTTTAAAATGGCTGAAATTACAGCATCTTTAGTAAAAGAACTTCGTGATCGTACCGGTGCGGGTATGATGGAATGTAAAAAAGCATTAGTAGAAGCAAACGGTGATATCGAATTAGCGATTGATAATATGCGTAAATCAGGTCAAGCAAAAGCGGCGAAAAAAAGCAGGCCGTGTTGCTGCTGAAGGTGTAATCATCGCGCGTGTTGCTGGCGACTACGGTGTAATGATCGAAATGAACTGTGAAACTGACTTCGTAGCAAAAGACGCTGGTTTCTTAGGTTTAGCGAATGAAGTGGCAGATTACGCATTAAACAACAAAGGCGTAACCATCGAAGCATTACAAGCTGAATTTGAAGAAAAACGTGCTGCATTAGTGGCAAAAATCGGTGAGAATATGACAATCCGCCGTGTGGGTTCAGTACAAGCGCCAGTTGTAGGTTCATACTTACACGGTGCGAAAATTGGTGTATTAGTGGGCGCAGTGAACGCTGATGAAGAATTAGTGAAACATGTTGCAATGCACGTTGCAGCAAGCCGTCCAGAATATGTAAATCCAAGCGATGTACCAGCAGACGTAGTAGAACACGAGCGTCAAATCCAAGTGGATATCGCAATGCAATCTGGTAAACCACGCGAAATCGCTGAGAAAATGGTTGAAGGTCGTATGAAGAAATTTACTGGTGAAGTGTCTTTAACTGGCCAGCCTTTCGTAATGGATCCTTCTAAATCAGTGGGTGAATTACTAAAAGAGAAAGGTGCAGAAGTGGTTTCATTCTTACGCTTTGAAGTAGGCGAAGGTATCGAAAAAGTAGAAACTGACTTCGCTGCAGAAGTTGCGGCAATGACTAAATAATCATTGTAAAACCATAAAATAGAAAAGCAGATCTTTTGAGATCTGCTTTTTTATTGGGGAATATAATCTGTAAGATTACTATTTATTCAAATCAATTGATTAATTATTCATTTTAAACTATGCTATCCTCACTTTTGGAAAATTTAAGGATTGCAAATGAGTGCTTATAACAGACAAACCTTTGATGAAGTGATGATACAAAATTATGCGCCCGCAGAGTTTATTCCAGTGAAAGGGAAGGGGAGCAGAGTTTGGGATCAGCAAGGGCGAGAATATATTGATTTCACAAGCGGTATTGCGGTGAATGCGCTGGGGCATTGCCCTGATGAGATTGTGGCGGTGTTGAAAGCACAAGGGGAAACGCTGTGGCATTCTAGCAACTGGTTTACCAGTGAGCCAACCTTGCAATTAGCTTCAAAATTGGTGCAGAAAACCTTTGCGGATCGAGTGATGTTTGTTAATTCCGGTGCGGAAGCTAACGAGGCCGCGTTGAAATTGGCTCGCCGTTATGCTGTAGATCATTTTGGCGCGCAGAAAAGCAAAATTATTGCCTTTAAGCAAAGTTTTCACGGGCGTACATTATTCACGGTGAGCGTAGGTGGGCAAGCGAAATATTCTGATGGCTTTGGGCCGAAACCTGCGGATATTATCCACGTTCCTTTTAACGATCTTGCAGCGGTAAAAGCCGTGATTGATGACCATACTTGCGCGGTAATTGTTGAGCCGATTCAAGGCGAAAGTGGAGTGAAACCTGCTGATCCTGTATTCTTACAGGGGTTACGTCAGCTTTGTGATGAAAACAATGCCTTGTTAATTTCTGACGAAGTGCAAACGGGTTTGTCGCGCACTGGCTATCTTTATGCTTATATGAAATATGGCGTTGTGCCTGATATTCTGACTTCTGCCAAAGCCTTGGGTAACGGTTTTCCAATTGGCGCAATGCTCACCACCAATGAGATTGCAAAAAGTTTTTCTGTTGGCGTACACGGTACAACTTTCGGCGGCAATCCCCTTGCTTGTGCTGTGGCGTCAAAGGTGGTGGACTTGCTTTCTGATGAAAAATTCTTGGAAAAAATCCACCGCACTTCTGAATTATTTATGCATAAATTGAATGAACTAAATCAGGCGCTGAATTTATTTAGCGAAATTCGTGGTGAGGGCTTGTTAATTGGCGCAGAGTTAAATGCGAATTATCAAGGAAAAGCCAGCGAATTTGTGAAAAGTGCGGCTAAAAATGGACTAATGATTTTAGTTGCAGGCCCTGATGTCTTGCGTTTCACCCCCGCGTTGAATATTAGTGATGAAGAATTGCAAGAAGGGTTTGTGCGCTTGGAAAAAACCTTGCAAGAATTTGTGTAATAGATTGAATTAAAAAGAAAAACCTCGCATTTAGCGAGGTTTTTTTATGGACGTTAAGAACGCTTCATAATCTCGAAAAACTCTTCATTGGTTTTGGCAACGGCGAGTTTATCAATAAGGAATTCCATTGCTTCCACTTCACCCATTGGATTAAGGATTTTGCGTAGAATCCACATTTTTTGTAGTTCGTCAGGGGTGGTGAGTAAGTCTTCTTTACGCGTGCCTGAACGGTTAAAGTCAATGGCTGGGAACACGCGTTTTTCAGCGATTTTACGCGAAAGATGTAGCTCCATATTCCCCGTTCCTTTAAATTCTTCGAAGATCACTTCATCCATTTTTGACCCTGTATCTACAAGTGCGGTTGCAATAATGGTTAAACTTCCGCCTTCTTCCACGTTACGCGCTGCACCGAAGAAACGTTTTGGACGATGTAACGCATTGGCATCCACACCACCAGAAAGGATTTTACCTGAAGCAGGGGTTACGGTGTTATAAGCACGGGCAAGACGCGTGATACTATCTAATAAAATCACCACATCTTTTTTATGTTCAACTAAACGTTTTGCCTTTTCGATAACCATTTCGGCAACTTGAACGTGGCGTGAAGCGGGTTCATCAAAGGTTGAAGCAATCACTTCGCCTTTTACTGAGCGTTGCATTTCGGTTACTTCTTCTGGACGTTCGTCAATTAATAACACGATAAGCACACATTCTGGATAGTTATGGGTAATGCTCTGTGCAATATTTTGTAGCAACATTGTTTTCCCCGCTTTTGGTGGGGCAACAATCAAGCCACGTTGCCCTTTCCCGATAGGGGAGGCTAAATCTAAAATACGCGCGGTTAAATCTTCTGTTGAGCCATTACCACGTTCCATTCTTAAACGTGAATTGGCGTGAAGTGGGGTTAAATTTTCAAATAAAATTTTGCTGCGTGAAACTTCAGGTTTGTCATCATTAACTTGATCCACTTTTAGCAAAGCAAAATAACGTTCCCCTTCTTTTGGCGGACGAATTTTCCCTTCAATTTTATCCCCAGTTTGTAAATTGAAACGGCGAATTTGGCTTGGAGAAACATAGATATCATCAGGGCCAGCAAGGTAGGAGCTGTCAGCGGAACGTAAGAAACCAAAGCCATCAGGCAGGATTTCTAACACACCACCACCGAAAATATCCTCACCGCTTTTGGCGTGTTGTTTTAGGATTGCGAAAACAATATCTTGCTTGCGTAAACGGGCTAGATTTTCTAAACCCATTTGTTCTTCACCGAGTTTTACCAGCTCGGAAACAGGCATATTTTTAAGTTCTGTTAAATGCATAATAATTTGAAATGTTGGTTAGATTGGAAAATGAATTTGTAATGAAGATGTTTGAACATAGAATGGGCGTAAAGTTACCATTAAATAGCGGTGATGTCTAGAAAATAAAGGGGGTAAATAATAAAAAAA
>NZ_PQVI01000135.1 GCF_002921145.1 Avibacterium endocarditidis | reverse complement strand
TTTCTTTGCTTACTCTCTTTTGGGTAAGCAAAAGAAAGGAAGTCGCCAACGGCGAAACCTGTTATTTATCATAAAGAAATAAGTAATCAGCCAACAATAATGAACTAAATAACAAATAATAAAGAGCGGTACTTTTCCACAAATTTTTAACCACTTAAAACTCCGTGAAAAACCACCGCTCTTTTTGCTTATGTTATTTTTATTCCACCGCTTTAAATAAAATCTCGCTTGGAATAATTTCGCCTTGCCAATAAAGCTCGCTGGCAACTTTTTCGGCGAGTTGTAGGAAAGATTGGGCAATTTCGCTGTCTGGTGCGGAAACCACCGTTGGTTTGCCGTTATCCATATCTTCACGCAAGCGGATATGTAATGGCTGTTGTGCAAGCACTTTTACTTGATATTTTTCCGTCATTTTTTCTGCCCCGCCTGTACCAAAAATAGGTTCGTGATGACCGCAGTTGCTACAAATATGCACAGACATATTTTCCACAATGCCAAGCACTGGGACAGAAACGCGCTGGAACATTGAAATGCCTTTAATCGCGTCAATTAAAGCAATATCTTGCGGTGTGGTCACCACAATCGCGCCAGTTACAGGGATTTGTTGTGAGAGTGTAAGCTGAATATCACCTGTGCCAGGTGGCATATCAATCACTAAATAATCTAGCTCCACGCCGTCTTTCGCCCATAAGGTTTCTTGTAAAAGCTGGCTTAGCGCACTGCTTGCCATTGGGCCACGCCAGATGGTGGCGTTATCAGGTTCCATCAAATAGCCAATGGAATTGGTGCGTAATCCATACACTTCAATAGGGTTAATATGTTTGTTGTCTGGCGAAGTCGGGCGCTGATCTGCCACGCCAAGCATATGGGGGACAGACGGGCCATAAATATCCGCATCGAGCAAGCCAACTTTTGCGCCTTGTGCTTGTAAGGCTAAGGCTAAATTGACGGAAACGGTGGATTTACCCACGCCGCCTTTGCCTGAACTTACTGCAATAATATTTTTGATGCCTTTTACCGCTGGGTGATTATTGGCGCGTTTTAAGGTGGCGATTTGGTAGTTCAGCACCCATTTTACTTCTGTGGATTGAGTGATTTTTTCTAGTGCATTGGTTAGCGCTGCTTTTAATTGTTCAAAACCACTGTTCCACGCAAAAGGCATTGTGATTTCAATGCGTAAAACGCCTGCACCTAGCTCTACTTTTTTGATCGCATTGAGAGTGATTAAATCACGTTGTAAGCTAGGGTGTTGAAATTGTTGGAATAATTGTTGAATTTCGGCTTGTTGAGCCTCGCTTAAATTCGCTGAAAAATGAATGCTCATCATTATTTCCTATTGTTAAGTCGCTGTTAAGTAAATGGTTAGAGAATAGTTGAGTAAATTTGTGGGTATATTTAAACACGGCAAGGCGGTGCTGTTAAGTATAAATTGAGATAAACCGCCTTGAACTGGAAAAATACCGCCAATAAGGTAAAATTCAGCACAATTTTTCTGATGATAAAGGTAACAGATAATGTCAAATTCACCTCGTAAAATTTTAGTCACTTGCGCATTGCCTTATGCAAACGGTCCGATTCATTTAGGACATATGCTTGAGCATATCCAAGCCGATATTTGGGTGCGCTTCCAACGTATGCGTGGCAACGAAATTTATTTTGTTTGTGCTGATGATGCGCACGGCACGCCAATTATGCTTAAAGCCGATCAAATGGGCATTACCCCTGAGCAGTTAATCGCCGATGTGCAACAAAAACACGTTGAAGATTTCAAAGGCTTTAACATTAGTTTTGATAATTATTATTCAACCCATAGCGAAGAAAATCGCGAGCTAGCAGAAAGCATTTACAACAAATTAAAAGAAAATGGTTTTATCAAAAGCCGTACTATTTCGCAATTATTCGATCCTGAAAAGCAGATGTTCTTGCCTGATCGCTTTGTTAAAGGCACTTGTCCAAAATGTAAATCCCCTGATCAATATGGCGATAACTGTGAAGTTTGTTCTGCCACTTACAGCCCAACGGAATTAATCGATCCGCGTTCTACGGTATCGGGTGCAACGCCTGTGTTGAAAGAAAGTGAGCATTTTTTCTTTGACTTACCAAGTTTTGAAGCAATGTTGAAAGCGTGGATTCGCTCTGGTTCATTGCAACAAGAAGTGGCGAATAAAATGCAAGAATGGTTTGAAGCGGGGCTGCAACAATGGGATATTTCTCGTGATGCGCCTTACTTCGGCTTTAAAATCCCGGGTACAGAAAATAAATATTTCTATGTTTGGCTTGATGCGCCGATTGGTTATATGGCGTCTTTCAAAAACCTGTGCAACCGCAAAGGTGATATTGATTTTAATAGTTTCTGGAATAAAGACAGCCAAGCTGAGCTTTATCATTTTATTGGTAAAGATATTATGTACTTCCACTCATTATTCTGGCCGGCAATGTTAGAAGGGGCAGAATTACGCAAGCCTGATAATATTTTTGTACACGGTTATGTTACGGTGAATGGCGAGAAAATGTCGAAATCTCGCGGTACATTTATCCAAGCGGCAACCTATTTAAAACACCTTGATCCCGAATATTTACGCTACTACTATGCGGCAAAATTAGGCAACCGCATTGACGATCTAGATCTCAATTTGGAAGATTTTGTCCAGCGCGTGAATACCGATGTGGTAAATAAATTAGTCAATCTTGCTTCACGCAATGCAGGCTTTATCCAAAAACGTTTTGCAGGGGAATTAGCGGCCAGCTTGCAAGATCCTGTTTTATTCGCTGAATTTACTTCACAAGCGGATCACATTGCAGCTTATTACGAAAACCGTGAATTCGGCAAAGCCATTCGTGAAATTATGGCATTAACGGATAAAGCCAATAAATATATTGACGAAAAAGCCCCTTGGGTCATTGCCAAAGAAGAAGGTCGCGAGCAAGAATTGCAACAAGTTTGCTCAATGGGTATTGAGTTATTCCGTGTATTAATGGGCTACTTAAAACCTGTGCTACCAAAATTAGCCGAGCGTGCTGAAGCCTTCTTACAGACAGAAATTACTTGGGATAACCTTGCAACACCGTTGCTTGCTCACAAAATTGCGCCGTTTAAAGCCTTGTTCTCTCGTTTAGATATGAAACAAATTGAGCAAATGATCGACGCATCAAAAGCAGAAAATGCTCAACTCAATCCGCAAAGTAGTATAGAAAAAAAAAAGTGCGGTGCAAAATGCAGCAGATTTTGAACCTTTTGAAGAAACCATCACCATTGATGATTTCGCCAAATTAGACTTGCGTGTTGCCAAAGTACTGAAATGCGAAGCCGTGCCCGAAAGCAATAAATTATTGAAATTTATCCTAGATTTAGGCGTGGAACAGCGTCAAGTGTTCTCGGGCATTAAAGCAGCCTACAACAAACCAGAAGATCTGGAAGGCCGAATGGTGATTATGGTCGCCAACCTTGCACCGCGCAAAATGAAATTTGGTATGTCAGAAGGAATGATCCTTTCCGCAGGCACGGGCGGTGCAGATTTATTCTTGCTTGATGTAGATTCTGGTGCGAAAGCAGGCGCGCGCGTGAAATAATAATCGCAAATTATGATAGAAAATAGAAAAAAGGCGAACCTAATGTTCGCCTTTTTGTTTACGCTACTGGCGTGCCTTTCAGCAATTTTCTTATCCAGCTACGATTTGGGCTGAGCTGATGCAAAATATCTTCACTTAACGGCAAAGGTTCGCCATAAATTAATGAAGCTAGCACTTCACCAAGCAAAGGCGCGGACGTTAATCCCCTTGAGCCTAATGCACCGATTAAATAAAGATTGTGATGAATTACCGCAGGCGGAATAGGCTGTTTGCGGCGGCGTAGATTAAAGAGATTTTTATAGTCTTCTACTTGCTGTGCGAAATTTGGCACGTTGCCCACCATAGGAATGCGATCGCGCACGGAGCAACGTACACCGACACGCGCCAAGTTGCCCGAGGTATCAATCTCATTCACCCATTCTACACCCGAAAGATTTTGCTGAATTTTGTGCTGATTTTCTTGCTGTTCTTGTTGGCTAAATTGACGATCTTGATTATCACGAACGTGGCTTGCTCCAATGCAATGGCTACTTTTTTCTTGATCTACAGGGGTGAGATAGCCGTCATAGCAAAGCACCGCTTTAAGGTGTTTTAGCTGTGCTGTGGTAGGAATTTGGCTCACTTGTCCACGCACAGGGTAAACGGGTAGTTGTGCGGTTTGGCTAAAGTCTTTGAGCTTATGTCCGTTAGCAATAATGGCGATCTGATGAGAAAAGGTTTCACCCTGTGAATTAGTCAGCGCCCAGCCTTCGCCTTGTTGAGAAAGTGCGGTGATTTTTTGCGAAGTTTTTATCGTTACGCCACGCTTTTGTAAATAAGCAAATAAATTTTGCACGAACTGACGAGGCGCAAGCCAAGCGCCTTGTGGAATAAATACGCCATCGCAAGGCAGTGGCAAACCGACTTTCTCGCTCAATTCCGCTTGAGAAAGACGTTGAAATAAGGCTTCGGGCAGATCTAAGTGAGAAATTTTGTCTAATTTCACCGCACTTTTATGATCATAAGCGCAGAGCGCCACGCCGCAAAAATCCCGTTCAAATTCAATGCCTTGCTCAATCACCCAATGCAGTTGCTGTTGCCCATATAAAAACGCGTGAATATAAAAACGAATGTTACGCTCATCATCATCGCTCAGCTGCGGATAAAATGCCCCTTGCTTGTTGCCTGACGCGTTGAGCGCGGTTTGCTCATCTTCACAATAAAGCGTGATATTCGCGCCACGTTGTAATAAAGAAAGCGCGGTAAAGGCAGAAGCAATACCGCCGCCGATAATGGCGATGTCTTGCGTTTCATTCATTTGAGCCGCTTGTGGAAAATACCAAGGGGTTAACATTGCGCAAGTGCGGTGGTTTTTGGCGGAGTTTTCGGGTTTTACCCCTGCTAAACATTCACGCTTTTTACCGTAGCCTTTGCGTTTATGCACGATAAATCCTGCATTTTCTAAGCCTTTTCGCACCGCACTTGCAGCGGTGAAAGTGGCAAATGTGCCGTTAGGTTTGCAATAATCAAACATTGCGTTGTAAAGCTGATCATTCCACATTTGCGGATTTTTACTCGGCGAAAAGCCATCTAAAAACCACGCATCAATGCGATTTTGCATATAATCACCCAGTTGCGGCAGGTTTTCCGCTATCTCACCAAACCAAATATCCAACGTGGTTTCGGCAAAATGAAAACACTGGCAGCCTGTGATCATCGGCTGCCAATGGCGACAAAGTTGCGTGCTTAAATCGGCAAATTCAGGATAAGGCTGATGAGTTTGGGCTAGTTGTGTTGGATTGAGCGGATATTTTTCAAAAGAATAAAAAACAAGCGTTTCAGCGGACTATGCGGATTGGCTTGACGAAATTGACGAAAAAGCTGGGTAACAGCAAAAAAATTCAGCCCTGTGCCAAAGCCAGTTTCGGCAATCACAAAATGCCCTTGGTTAAACTGATGCCAACGTTCCCACAGCGCATTTCCTTGTTGAAATACATAATGACTTTCCTCCAAACCGTCTTGGTTAGAAAAATAGACATCATCAAATTGGTGGGAAACGGGCGTGTTTTCTTGATTAAAGTAAATCTCTGCGTGATTAAGTTTAAACATCTTTGCTGGCGTCTTTGTTGTGCTATTCGAGTTTGCTATAATAGCGAAATTTTCGGGATTGGTCGAACCTTCAAAGAAATGCTTGCAATATTTTCATTTCGTAGTAAGTTAGCGACCGACTGTATTTTTTACTCTTTCAACGCAAAAGGAATAATCTATGAGAAGAGCGGTGATTACTGGTTTCGGTGTCATTTCCAGTATTGGTAACAATAAAGAAGAAGTATTAGCTTCATTAAAAGCGGGTAAATCAGGCATTGAGTTAGTGCCAGAATTTGTGGAAATGGGTATGCGTAGCCATATCGCAGGTACGCTCAAAATTACACCTTCAGAATTGATTGATCGTAAAGTTTATCGCTTTATGGGCGATGCGGCGGCTTATGCTTATCTTTCAATGAAAGAAGCCATTGAAGACGCAGGCTTAACAGAAGAACAAGTGTCTAACGATCGCACCGGTTTAGTGATTGGTGCAGGAACAGGTTCTGCGCACAATCAGCTTATCGCTTGTGATGCCGTGCGTGGCCCGCGTGGTGTGAAAGCGGTTGGTCCTTATGCGGTAACCAAAACGATGGCATCAAGTGTATCAGCTTGTTTAGCCACCCCTTACAAAATCCGTGGCGTGAATTATAGTATCAGTTCTGCTTGTGCCACTTCTGCCCATTGTATCGGCCACGCTTTAGAATTAATTCAATTAGGCAAACAAGACATTGTTTTTGCAGGCGGTGCAGAAGAATTATCGTGGGAATGTGCCACCGAATTTGACGCAATGGGTGCGGTTTCCACCAAATATAACGATACCCCAGAAAAAGCTTCGCGCGCTTATGATGCAAACCGTGATGGTTTCGTGATTGCAGGTGGTGGCGCTGTGGTTGTGGTTGAAGAATTAGAACACGCCCTTGCGCGTGGTGCAAAAATCTATGCGGAAATCGTGGGTTATGGCGCAACTTCTGATGGTTATGATATGGTTGCACCAAGCGGCGAAGGCGCGGAACGTTGTATGAAACAAGCAATGGCAACAGTAGATACTCCTATTGACTACATCAACGTACACGGCACATCAACGCCAGTGGGTGATGTGAAAGAATTAGGTGCGATCAAAAATGTTTTCGGTGATGAAAAACCAGCCATTTCATCAACAAAATCAATGACAGGCCATTCACTAGGTGCGGCTGGTGCACACGAAGCCATTTACACCTTACTAATGTTAGACAACGATTTCATCGCCCCAAGCATAAACATCGAAACCCTCGATCCACAAGCGGAAGGAATGAACATCGTAACAGAAACCAAAGAAAACGCGGGCTTAAATACCGTAATGTCAAACAGCTTTGGCTTCGGCGGCACAAACGCAACATTGGTGTTTAGACGTTATACAAAATAAACCAAGCCAAAATAATAAAAAACGCTTTCAGTAAGAAAGCGTTTTTTTATATTCAATCATTGTTAGCATTTGAGCTATTTGTCATTCTTTTGCGACTGTTCTAAAGCTAAATATCCTTCCAATAATTCAATGGCTTCCAAACAGCGTGCGCGGCGTTGTTGGGTGTGTGCGATGAGCTGTTGGAGCCGTTGTTTTTCCAATTCTTCTTGGGCTTGAAAATACTGATCTTGTTGCTGCTCAATTTTTGCATTTAAGGCTTGTAGGGCTTCGTAATATTTCTCTAAGCGTTCCCTTGGCGGCAGGCGATGAATGGCGTGTTGCTGCTTATCCTTTGCGCTGAGTGGCGCTTTTGTGGGATTACGCTGCGTTGTTTTTCTTGATTTCTGTTGTTTTATGGCATCTAGCAGGGCTTGTAACTGGGCAAGCAGTTTTTCGCTATAAAATTGACATTGAGCCTGTTCGTTTTCTTGCAAACGTGCGATTTGAGCAAGGGTGTTGTCTAATTCGGCACGATAAAATTTGAATAGCTGGAAATCTTCACTAAATAAAGTGCGGTCAAATTTTGCATAAATTTTCTCTGTATCAGGCATTGGATATTGCTGATAACATTGCGAAATTTTTTGGCGTAACGCTTGAATGAGTTGAGTTTTGTTCATTTTTCCGTTCAATATTGATTGAGTGAGATTGGGTAGCGCGGAAATTATCGCATAAAAAAGGACATCTTGTGATGTCCTTTTTCTGTCTATCTTCTATCTAACATTGCTTATAAATACATTGCAGCCAACCAGCCGAAAATAATTAATGGAATGTTGTAGTGAATAAAGGTAGGTACGACAGAATCCCAAATGTGATCGTGTTTGCCGTCCATATTCAAGCCTGATGTTGGGCCGAGTGTGGAGTCGGAAGCTGGGGAGCCTGCATCACCGAGTGCGGCGGCCACGCCTACGATAGAAACCGTGGCTAATGGGCTAAATCCAAGGGTTAAACATAGTGGCACATAAATTGAGGTGATGATTGGCACCGTAGAGAAAGAGGATCCGATCCCCATTGTGATAAACAAGCCCACAATTAACATTAATAATGCGGCTAATCCTTTGTTGTCTGCGCCTAAGCCTTGGCTGAATGTATCCACTAATTGGGTTACGCCGCCAGTGGCGTTAATCACCGCAGCAAAGCCTGATGCAGCAATCATCACAAAGCCGATCATTGCCATTAGGCGTAGGCCTTGTTGGAAAATATCGTTGCTTTCTTTGAGTTTGAAAATGCCACAAACGGCGAAAATGATTAAACCTGCTAAACCGCCGATAATGGTGGAATCAGTGAAAAGTTGTAAACCGAAAGTAACCACAATCGCAACAATGCTAGCAATAACGTGGAACGGCTTGATGTTCGCAATATGCTGTTCAATTTCTTGCGTGCTAAGGTTGTTGTCTGAAACGGCATATTCTCTTGGTTTGCGATAAGTGATGAACACGGCGGTGAGTAAACCTAAAATCATTCCAATCACCGGTAACATCATTGCAAGGGAAACTTCGCCAACGCTGGTGTGTAAGCCGAGCGGTGCGCCCACTTGGTTAATATTTTTCACCAAAATGCTTTCGATAAAGATTTTCCCGAATCCCACTGGCAAGAGCATATAAGTGGCGGTTAAACCGAAAGTTAGCACACAAGCCACGGCACGGCGGTCAATTTTCAATTTATTGAAAATGGCGAGCAGTGGTGGGATCACAATAGGAATAAAGGCGATATGCACAGGCAATAAGTTTTGTGATGAAATGGAGAAAATCACCAACACCGCCAAGATGAAATATTTAAACGTTGCCATTGAAAGCCCGTTTGGCGAATGGCCGAGTTTTTGAATCACTTTGAAAGCGAGCAAATCGGTAATGCCTGATTTAGAAATTGCCACAGCAAATGCACCTAAAATAGCGTAGTTCATCGCCACTTCAGCGCCGCCGCCTAAGCCACCCGTAAAGGTTTGAATGGTTTCGCTCATTGTTAAATTGCTGCATAAGCCTGCGGTTAGCGCGGAAATGATCAAAGCAATCACCACGTTAATGCGCAATAAACTTAACGCAAGCAATACAATGATAGAAATCACAACAGGATTGGAAAGTAACATTGCATTGTCCTTATTTAAGAGAAAAGAAAATTTATAAAAAAATTACCGCACTTATTCTGTTATTTGATGGGGAAAACCACCTAATTGTTTGAGATGGTTTACCATATAACAGAATAATTCTGCGGTGCGTTCTGTATCATATAAAGCGGAATGCGCTTGTTTATGATCAAAAGGAATGTTCGCCGCTTGGCAGGCTTTCACCAATACCGTTTGACCGAACATAAATCCGCTTAATGTGGCGGTGTCAAACATTCCAAAAGGGTGGAATGGATTGCGTTTGGCTTGCACGCGCTCAGCCGCCGCCATTAAGAAACTTTGGTCGAAGGTGGCATTATGTGCCACGATAATGGAACGTTGGCATTCCGCTTGTTTTTGCGCCTGACGCACCATTTTGAATAATTCGCTAATGGCGATATTTTCCGAAATCGCACCGCGTAAGGGGTTATCAATATCAATGCCGTTAAATTTGAGTGAATCAGGATTAATATTCGCCCCTTCAAAAGGTTGAATATGAAAATGGCACTTTTGATCTGGCAATAAGAACCCATTTTCGTCCATTTTTACCGTAATAGCGGCGATTTCAAGTAACGCATCAGTTTTTGCGTTAAAGCCTGCGGTTTCTACATCAATAATCACGGGCAAGTAGCCACGAAAGCGGTTTTTTAGCAAATTATAATTAATGGGTTCGCTTGTTGTCATAACATTATGGACTATCAGATCAAAGGTGAGATAAAAAGTGCGGTGTAAAATTTTGCGAAAATTTCCACCGCACTTTTTAACCGTTTATTTTAACTTAGTTGCCTAATCCGGCTTGTGCATTTTTATTTTCGATAAACTCGATTTTGTAACCATCAGGATCTTCCACGAAGGCAATTACTGTTTTGCCGCCTTTTACTGGGCCCGGCTCACGAGTAACTTTTCCGCCTGCTTGGCGAACGGCTTCGCAAGTGGCATAAATATCGTCCACGCCGATAGCGATATGCCCGTAAGCATTGCCCAGTTCATATTCGTGTACGCCCCAGTTGTAGGTTAATTCAAGCACAGAAGCTTTGTCTTCATCGTCATAACCTAAAAAAGCAAGGGTATATTTATATTCTGGATTTTCGCTGGTGCGCAATAAACGCATACCTAACACATCTTGATAAAATTTAATCGAACGATCTAAATCGCCCACGCGTAACATTGTATGTAAAATTCGCATAATCATCTCCAATCAGCAAAAAATTGTAGGCATTATGCCATAATTAGGGGGAAAAAGCATTACAGAGTTTTGTCTTAAATTTCGCTTATTTGCTATAGTCCCTTGCACCGAAAATCGCCGTGCCAACGCGTACCATTGTCGCACCGCATTCAATGGCACTGGTGAGATCATCAGACATTCCCATTGAAAGGGTGTCAATTTGACATTCGGGCAACGCGGTTTTTAATTGCTGGAAAAGCTGTTGCATTTGGCTAAAGGCCTGCTTTTGCTCAGCGATATTTTGCGTTGGGGCGGGGATCGTCATCAAGCCACGCAAACATAAGTGCGGTAGATTTTTGATGTGTTTTGCCAAATCGAGCATTTCCGCAGGTTGAATGCCTGATTTACTACTTTCATCGCTAATATTAATTTGAATCAGCACATTCAACGGTTTTTTGTAGTGGGGACGCTGATCGTTAAGACGATCGGCAATCTTGGCACGATCGAGGGTTTGCATCCAATCAAAATGTTCCGCCACTAAACGGCTTTTATTCGATTGCAACGGCCCGATGAAATGCCATTCGAGATCGAAACCTTGCCCCTCAAAATGCTGAATTTTTTCTACCCCCTCTTGCACATAGTTTTCGCCAAATTGATGTTGTCCCGCTTGGTAGGCAGTCAAAATGGCTTCTACGGGCTTGGTTTTGCTCACCGCCAATAGAGTGATATCCGTGCTGGCTCGCTGAGCTTGCTCGCACGCTTGTTGGATTTGTGTTTGCACCTGTTGTAAATTTTGTTGAATTGTCATTGTGGGCTTACCTATATCCTATGAAGTTTCGCATTATTTTAACAAAATCATTCTATATTATTCATTTTCTGTTTGACAAGGCGTGAAAATTTCGGTATTTCTAACACCATTATTTTTGTTAGGAAAATCACAACAATGCAACGCACAATGGCAATTATTATGACCACCACCATTATTACCATTACGATGAATGGGGCGGGTTAGTGCGTTAAAAACAGGATCACAGAAAACCCGCATTACAAAGTGCGGGTTTTTTATAAGCATTTTTTGCATTCACAACATTTATACTGAGGAGAATTTCTATGCGAGTATTAAAATTTGGTGGCACTTCGCTGGCAAATCCAGAACGTTTTTCACAAGCGGCACGGCTGATCGAAAAAGCCCATTTAGAAGAGCAAGCCGCTGGCGTGTTATCGGCCCCCGCTAAGATCACAAATTACCTTGTCGCCCTTTCTGAAAAAGCAAGCCAAAACCTACCAACTGATACCGATTTTAATCAAGCACTTGAAATTTTCTATACCATTATTAATGGCTTATATGCCGAAAATGAAAATTTTGATCTCGCAGGAACAAAAGCCCTGATTGATGCGGAATTTGCTCAAATCGCCGAGCTTTTAGCAGAAATTCGTGCTAAAGGCGTGTTAGATGACGCAGTGAAAGCGACCATTGATTGTCGCGGGGAAAAGTTGTCTATCGCAATGATGAAAGCCTGGTTTGAAGCCCGTGGCTATCAAGTTACGGTGATTAATCCCGTGGAAAAACTTTTAGCACAAGGTGGTTATTTAGAATCTTCGGTGGATATTGAAGAATCCACCAAACGCATTGATGCGGCAAGTATTCCGCCGAAAAATGTAGTGTTAATGGCAGGCTTTACTGCGGGCAATGAGAAAGGGGAACTTGTTTTACTCGGTCGTAATGGTTCAGATTATTCCGCCGCGTGCCTTGCTGCCTGTTTAAATGCTTCTGTGTGTGAAATTTGGACAGATGTGGACGGCGTGTTTACCTGCGACCCACGCCTTGTGCCTGATGCACGTTTATTGCCAAGTCTTTCTTACCGTGAAGCAATGGAACTCTCTTATTTCGGGGCGAAAGTGATTCACCCACGCACCATTGGGCCATTAGCACAAGCTAATATTCCTTGCTTAATTAAAAATACAGGTAATCCAGATGCCAAAGGCTCAATTATCGACAGCAATGCGCAATCAGAACAATTACAAGTAAAAGGGATCACCAACCTTGATAATTTGGCGATGTTTAATGTGTCAGGGCCGGGAATGCAAGGAATGGTGGGAATGGCCGCTCGCGTGTTCTCTACAATGTCAAAAGCTGGCGTTTCGGTGATTTTAATTACCCAATCTTCTTCTGAATATAGCATCAGTTTCTGTGTGCCTGTAAAAGCAGCAGAGGTGGCAAAAAATGCGTTGGAAGTGGAATTTGCCCAAGAACTGAAAAACCAAGATTTAGAAGAAATCGAAGTGATCAAAGATCTTTCCATCATCTCCGTGGTGGGCGAGGGAATGCGTCAAGCGAAAGGGATTGCTGCCCATTTCTTTTCCGCATTAGCACAAGCAAATATCAGCATTGTAGCGATTGCACAAGGATCTTCTGAGCGTTCTATTTCTGCCGTAGTGCCACAAAATAAAGCCATTGAAGCGGTGAAAGCAACGCACCAAGCCCTTTTTAATAACAAAAAAGTGGTGGATATTTTCTCGTTGGGGTAGGTGGCGTAGGGAGTGAATTAATTGAGCAGGTAAAAAATCAGCGAGATTATTTAGCAAAAAAGGACATTGAGATCCGCGTTTGTGCCATTGCAAACTCAAATAAAATGTTACTTGATGCCAATGGCTTAAATCTGGATCACTGGCAAGAAGATTTGGAAAATGCCACACAGCCCTCTGATTTTGATGTGTTGCTTTCTTTTATTAAATTGCACCACGTTGTAAACCCCGTATTTGTGGATTGCACATCAGCGGAAAGTGTTGCAGGCTTGTATGCGCGTGCTTTAAGCGAGGGTTTCCACGTGGTTACGCCAAACAAAAAAGCCAACACCAGAGAACTCGAGTACTATAATTTATTGCGTGAAGATGCGCGTAAAAGCCAGCATAAATTCTTGTATGAAACCAATGTGGGCGCGGGCTTGCCAGTGATTGAAAACTTGCAAAATTTATTGGCTGCTGGGGACGAATTAATCCGCTTTAGTGGCATTTTATCTGGCTCGCTTTCCTTTATTTTTGGCAAGTTGGAAGAAGGACTATCGCTTTCAGAAGTTACCGCATTAGCGCGTGAAAAAGGCTTTACTGAACCGGATCCGCGTGATGATCTTTCAGGACAAGATGTGGCGCGAAAATTGCTTATTTTAGCTCGTGAAGCAGGCTTACAATTAGAATTAAGCGATGTGGAAGTAGAGGGCGTGTTGCCAAAAGGTTTTGCGGAAGGCAAATCAGTTAACGAATTTATGGCAATGTTGTCACAGCTTGATGCAGAATTTAAAGCTCGCGTGGAAAAAGCGAAAGCAGAGGGCAAAGTACTGCGTTATGTTGGACAAATTGAAAACGGCAAATGCAAAGTGTCGATTGTAGAAGTCGGGCAAGATGATCCACTGTATAAAGTAAAAAATGGTGAAAATGCCTTAGCATTCTACACCCGCTACTATCAGCCAATCCCATTATTATTGCGTGGTTATGGGGCAGGAAATGCGGTAACTGCGGCAGGGATCTTCGCTGATATTTTAAGAACATTACATAATTAAGGAGCATTTATGTTACGAATTTACGCCCCTGCATCTAGTGCGAATATCAGCGTGGGCTTTGATACATTGGGGGCGGCGGTGTCCCCAATTGATGGCTCATTATTGGGCGATGTGGTGCAAGTGGAGGCAATCAGCCAAGGCTTTGAGCTAGAAAGTGCGGGTTATTTTGTGCGTAAATTACCCAAAGAACCACAAAAAATATCGTCTATCAAGCCTACGTTCTGTTCAGTGAACGGTTAAAATTGCGTGGCGTTAAAGTGAAGCCTCTCCGCCTCACGCTCGAAAAAAATATGCCGATTGGCTCAGGGCTTGGCTCAAGTGCTTGTTCCATTGTGGCTGCTTTGGTGGCATTAAACAAATTCCACGATGAACCGTTTTCCAAAATGGAATTATTAGAAATGATGGGCGAATTGGAGGGGCGTATTTCAGGCTCAATTCATTATGACAATGTTGCCCCTTGTTATTTAGGTGGGGTGCAATTAATGGTACAATCGCTTGGCAATATTTGTCAGCAGTTGCCATTTTTTGATAACTGGTATTGGGTGTTGGCATACCCAGGTATTGAGGTTTCTACCTCAGAAGCACGAGCCATTTTGCCGAAAAGCTACACCAGACAAGATGTAATTACCCACGGTCGCCATTTAGGGAGCTTTGTTCACGCTTGCCACACACAGCAAGAAGCCTTAGCCGCCTATATGATGAAAGATGTGATCGCAGAACCTTATCGTGAAGCACTATTACCAAACTTCGCTGAAGTTAAACAAGCGGTACGCGATCTTGGCGCACTGGCTTCTGGCATTTCAGGCTCAGGCCCAACAATGTTTGCTATCGCACCAGATTTAAACACCGCCAGCAAAGTGGCCACTTATTTGGAAAATCATTATCTACAAAACAACGAAGGCTTCGTCCACGTTTGTAAAGTAGATAACCAAGGCGCAAGAGAATTGGGCTAAAAATTGCCCAAATGGAAGTAAAACTATAAAAGCAATATTATCTGCAAAAAAGGTAACTTTTACCGCTTTTGTAAAGCAGATAATAAAGTGAAAGGGAGTAAAAATCCCCGTCCAAACCGCCC
>NZ_PQVI01000134.1 GCF_002921145.1 Avibacterium endocarditidis | reverse complement strand
AAGCAGTTAATCATTTCTTCTTTGGAAAAAATTCATAGCGGTGGCTACCAGGTGGGTGGCAAAGAATATGGTAACTGGTGGAACTGGGAAATTGGTGTTCCAAAATCGTTGAATGATGTACTCATTTTAATGGGTGATGAATTACCTAATGAATTAAAAGAAAAGCTCATTGCAGCTACAACGTACTTCCAGCCAGATCCAACAACAAGTGGGGCAAATTCCGAAGCAGCACAATATTCTACGTCAAAAGATAAAAGAACAAGCACTGGTGGAAACCGCACAGATACCTCTACCGTTTCACTTGCGCGTGGTCTATTAACGCGTAATGATGATGAGGTTCAACGTGCGATCCGTGCTATTTATGATGTAGGAGAACTCAAAAGCGGTATTCGTGATACAAATGATGCCACGCTAAATGATGGATTCTATACCGATGGTTCATTTATTCAACATTCTTCCGTGGCTTATAATGGTACTTATGCTTCAGTTCTCATTGAAGGGTTAGGACTTTTCGCATATATGCTGAAAGATTCACCAAACTTTGTGTTTAGTGATCCTAAAATGGACAATATTTATGAATCAATTCTCAAGGGATATAGCTGGTTATTAGTAAATGGTGGAATGAATGATTCAGTAAATGGGCGCGCGATTACTCGACCAAATAGCAGCGATGTTACACGTGCAAAACGATTTATTAGTGATATTTCCTTATTGATTGATAGCGCACCAGCAACATACAAGCCGGCATTACAAGGGTTGTTAAAACGTACATTACTTGAACAACATTATTCTCTTGATGATGCGCCAAATGATACGGTGCGGAATATCTTAAAAAATATTCTTGATAACCCAAATATTAAGCCAACAGAAACCGTTGGTGTAAAACGTTTTTCTTTTATGGATCGCGCTGTACAAAAAAGTCCTAAAGGAACAGTTGTTATTGCAATGCATTCAAATCGTACTGCTGCCTATGAAAGTATGAATGGCGAGAATCCTCAAGGTTGGTACACTGGCGATGGAATGACTTATATCTATGATAACAAAAGTACCGATTTATTTACGAATTATTGGCATAATGTTGATTCCTATATGCTACCGGGAACAACCGAAAGCACCGCTATTCGGAAAGATGGTTCAAAGCAACGCCGATACTTAAAAGATCGCAGCAGCAAAACATTTGTGGGTGGTGTAGATAATGGCATTAAGGCAGATGGTTCACAAGGTAATGCCACTAAAGCCATTATTGCAATGGATTTCACATCTTATAATGATAAAACTACAGCGAAGAAATCTTGGATAATGCTAGGTGATGTGGTACTCGCGCTAGGCTCGAATATTGCTAGCACAGATAAAGGCGAAGTATTAACAACCATTGATAATAGAGTGATTAATGGAAAACAAACCTTATCTCACGTTGGTGATACAATTTATTTTACTGATCCTGCTACACAGCAGACTATAAGCTATAAAATTCTTGATAATCAGCAACCTTATACTGTTATTGAGAAAGGTAAAGATGGTTCAACAGAATTTGCTAAAATTTGGTTAAATCACGGGAAAAAACCTAAAGAGGCGAGCTATGCTTATCTCATTATGCCGGGTTATAGTGCTGACGAAGTAAACCATTTTGATACAAATACAATTCAAATTCTGCAACAAAATGCTCAACAACACGCAGTAAAAGTAGGCAATAGTCTTTTTGTCAATTTCTTTGAAGCGGGAGAAGTAGATGGTTTAGCGGTGAATCACCCTCTTTCCGTAATTAAAACAGAAGAAAATGGACACCTAGACGTTTATGTTGCCGATCCAACGCTGATGCTTGACGATGAAATTAATTTGTCTGTGCTTGGTAAATATATCTTACAAGTTGGTAATGATGTAACAGCTACGATTTCAGGAGAAAAACAGAATTTACCTTTAAACTTGATGATCATCAGAAATATTTCTCCGCGATTGAGGAAAGCCAGTACAAGGAAGATAACTCAACTAGCACGCAGACGCAGCCAACCAACGCTGATAGTAATAATGCAGAAACACCTGATGGCTTAGATAAACCTAACACAGATAATTCTGAACAAAATCCAGCAACAGAAACCTCATCTGAAAATGCTGAAGATAGTCCAACAATAACACCAGATAAAGGTGTAGATACATCAGACAATGTGGTTGAATCTAATGGAAATAGCAATGACGAAAGCAGTTCAACGCCAACAACTCAAACAACCCAAGCTGAGGACAGTAATCGCACTGTAGCCATAGAAGAAACGGTGGAATCTAATGATGAAGAAGAAAATCTTACCAATCAAACTTCCTCTGAACAGGTTGCGTTTAGCCAAGATTATCTTGATAAATATGCGAAAACGCTAAGAAATCTAACCGATGTAGATGTTTCTATCATTGATAACTTTAACTATGATCATTATTTCACAGCGACATTAAGTGAAAGCAATAAACAGGGGTTAGGTGGAAGATTCCAAACAGGGTTTAACCAATCCTTGAATGATCATACGAAAGTCGGGGCATTTGCTGAATATCGTTATAATGATATTCACCAATTGGGCATTGGTGCTAATGCAAAATGGTATGATTTTTCTAGCTTTGTTCGTTATCGCCACGTTTTTGATAGCACAGTACACGCAGATTATCTCGACCTTTACCTTGGTTATAATAAAACTTTTACCTTTAACCAATTTGCTATTCAGCCACGTATTGGTGTGCTAGGTTCTTATCTGCTAGATAGCAAGCTGCCAGATAATGGTAAACTCGCTCATCATTTTGCCGTCCAAACACAGCTATCAAGTAAATTTAGCTATCATATCGGTGGCATAGCCCTTTATCTTGAGCCGACTTGGAAAGTGAACTTGGACGAACCATATCGCCTTCAATTAAATGGACAAGAATACAAGCTCGATCGCTCGAAGCAAGAATGGATAGGTAAAGTGGGAATTGCCAAAAATATCGGTAATTACACTTTTGATTTCAGTGTTCAGACCAACAATCATCAAGAACGCAAAATGATAGCCACCTTTAATTATCAATTCTAAAAAGCAAAATGCTCTCGCTAATTGAGAGCATTTTTCTTATCCCAACAACTCCAAAACCTGTTCAGGAATCACTTTCGGTGTAGGGATAAAAATTTGTTTATGGCGGTTGAGTTCGCCTTTTTCGATGAGAATACTGCTTTTTGGCACTTTAAAGGTTTTGCTTAGGAATTTAAGCAAATGGGCGTTGGCTTGGCCATCAATAGGTGGGGCGGTGATGGTGATTTTTAGCTCGTTGTCGTGCAAGCCAACGATTTGATCTTTACTGGCTTTCGGTTGCAGAAAAATCCGCAACCGAAGTCCTTGCGTGCTTTGCTCGATCGCATTCATTAGGCAAATTGCCATAAAATAGGCGCAATGTCGTACATTACACGGTTGGCGTAAAATAATAAAAATGCCAATAACATCGGGGAGAAATCAATCATTCCCGTGTTCGGTAAAATACGGCGAATCGGGTTGAGCAAAGGTTGCGTGAGCTGATAAAGGGTATATTGCAACGGATTTTGCCCGCGGTTAAACCAGCTTAAAATGGCTTGGAAAAACAACACATAAATCACCGCTTCACCCATAGTGCGCAAGGTATGCAATAACCCGATGTAAAGATAAAGCAAGGGATTTGCCGCCACTTGTGCTGATCCTAATAAATCTAACAAAGGATATTTTGCCACGCCTAATGCCACACACAACGCCAATGCTGCGGTATTTAAGCCTTTCACCGTAGGTAAAAACTTTTGCAATGGCGCAAGCACAGGTTGAGTGAATTTCACTAAGGTTTGCGAAAAAGGATTATAAAAATCCACGCGGCTATATTGAAACCACGCACGCAAAATTAGCACGAAACTAAAAACATTAATTAGGGTATAAACTAAAAATTGAAGGGAATTTAAGCCCATTATTTTCTCCTTAAAAATTACAACCAGCCTTTACGTTTAAAATAAATATAAGGCGTAAGCGCCGCAACGATCATCAAACCAATCGCCATAGGATAGCCATATTTTAAATGCAATTCTGGCATAAATTCAAAGTTCATTCCGTAGGTGGACGCCACCAAGGTTGCAGGCAGGAACATCACCGACACTACGGAGAAAAATTTCATAATTTTATTCTGCTCAATATTGATATAACCCATTGCCGCTTGCATTAAGAAATTCACTTTTTGGAATAAGGATTCATTATGCGGTTGCAGGGATTCAATATCGCGTAAAATATCGCGCGCTTGCTCTAGCTGATTGGCAGGCAGACGCGTTTTACGCACCAAAAAGCTTAATGCGCGTTGCGTATCCATCAAACATAAGCGCACTTTGGAACTGGCATCTTCTTGCTCCGTGAGTGTAGCAAGCGCTTTATCAAAGGCTTCGCCCTGCTTGCCCTCCAAAATAACGTGGCTTAATTTTTCCAAATCTGCGTAAGCATTTTCGATTACATCGGCGAGCTGCTCGATTTTGGTTTCAAATAAATCTAACAGCACTTCATAGGCGTTACATTCCACTAAGCGTTGGCTGCGCGAACGCATTCGATAAAGGCGAAACGCTGGCAATTCACGATCACGCAAGGTGAACAAACGCCCATCACGCAAGGTAAACGCCACGCTGGCAATATCGGCATAATCATTTTCATCTTCACAATAGAAAAAAGAGTGCAAATGCAAGCCATCTTCGTCTTCAAAGAAACGCGCAGACGCTTCAATATCTTCCAATTCTAAGAAAGATGCCAAACTTTGCCCTAAGCCCCTGTTGCAACATTTCACGTTCTTCGCTTGATGGCTCAAGCAAATCAATCCAAATGGCGGCGTTGAGATTCTCATCACCTTCATCTAGCCGAATTAAACGCGCATTTTCCAGTGCAAAAGCATTAATCATTTTGTCATACTCCTTGAGGGATTATGAACAAACCCGATGAACAAAAGAAAACTAAATAATCAGCACAAGAGTGCGGTGCAAAATTTTCGATTATTTAATTAAAGATACCTAATAATTGAGGTAATGAAACTTACCTGCGAAATCTCGCCGATAAGTGGAGGACGAGATTTAGATCAACGATAAATTGGGTATCGACTATGACTGTCCAAAGTGTGTGTCCTCTTGTTGCTAAATCGTGCGGAATGTTACGCTTCAATGGGGTGTTCGTCAAGAGGATCTGTGGGAAAAGAAAGCGATAAAAAGTGCGGTGCAAAAATTCTGATTTTTTCCACCGCACGAAAGGCTATTTCACCACCGTGATTGTCCATTTCGCATCGCCAATTTGGTCAAAATGGGTCACTTCATAGCCTTCTTCTGCCGCCCAGTTGGGAATGGCCTCTGTGGCTTGCGTGCAATCAAATTCAATTTCGATGCCATCACCTGCGTTCAATTTTGCCATTGCTGCTTTTGCTTCTTCTAATGGGAATGGGCAAACTAGCCCCGCGGTTTCTAATTTTACGATCATCTTAATTTCCTTCTATGTGAATAAATCTTATGCTGCAGCGTTCGCTAACGCCAATCTGCGCGGACGAATAAATAAGACGTGTGCCATTGTCCATACTCCAAGAATCGTGAAAGCAAGGGCAATCCAGCCTTTAGAACTCATCACTGCTGTGGCTGTTAAATCGTTTCCAATGGTGCAACCGCCTGCCAATGATGCCCCCACGCCCATCGCAAATCCACCAATCACACTGTGGTAAAGGGTTTTCGTGTCGGGTAAGCGCCATCTAAACTCACGGCTACCTTTCGCGGCAAGATAAGAACCAATAAAAATCCCGATCACCAAAAACACGCCCCAATTTAACCGCTTTTCATCGCCCGTTACTAAAAAATGGATAAGATTTGCAGAAGGTGTTGTGATCCCCAAGCCACCAGCGCGCCCCGTGCTTTCACTGGCAGGCCAAGCAACCAGTGCAATAATGCCAATAGCCAGCGCGGCGACAAAAGGGTGATAGCGCTTTTCAAACAACCAATGGCGTAACCCTTGATATTTTTGCGGCAATGTTGCCACTTTATTTTTAGGGCGTTTTCTCAATGTTTGGTATAAACCAAATACTACGGCGATTGCCAATAAGCCAACCAACCACCACACGGAGATCCCTAGTTGGGCTGCAAGATTATCATTCATTCTGGTATAGCTAGTTACCGTGTTTTTGAATTCCACCAACACACCATATTTCATCATTGCGGCACTTAGCATATACATTACCAATGCCAACCAACTTCCGATCAATCCCTCACCTGCACGATACCACGTCCCCGTTGCACAACCGCTAGCAAGCACAATACCAATACCGAATAGATAAGAACCAAAAACCGTGCCAACCAAAGAAAAATCTTCATAAGGCGATGAAATATAACCCAACTCAACAAGTGTCAGCACCCCCACGCTTTGAATTAAAATAGCCAGTAAAAAGGCATAAAACATTTTATATTTTTCGCCGTGTACATATCACGAAACCCACCCGTCATACAAAAACGAGTACGCTGTAGCACAAAACCAAAAATCACACCGAGAACACCGCCTGAAATTATTGTCCAAACCATAAATTTCTCCTCTAACGTACTGATTAAGTGCGGTTATTATGCGAGAGATTTTTTATAGCTATCCAATAATTAATTGAAAGGATATATTTCTTTTGGTTATAAAGAGAAGGTGTGCAAAATTTTGCTATAGAAAAGAAAAATGAAAAAAGATTGGTAGAGAAAGGGGGATTACCCCTCTCCCCACTCGGTTTACGGCGTTTGCCGATATTTTTCGTGTCTTTATGACGCAATTTGATTTTTTTCTGCTGTTCTGATTTTTTCTTTTCTGCCCGTCTTTTGTTTAATGCGCGTCTTTTTGTTTTTTGCTGACGCTTTTGACTTCGCCGTCTTTCGGTGCTTTGGTACGCGGTTCTAAGCCTTCAATAATGCGAGGTTTAAGCAATTCCTCAGTATAACGCTTAATTTTACCGAGCAATTTATAATCGTGGGCTTCAACAAAAGAAACCGCAATGCCTTTTTTGCCAGCACGCGCAGTGCGTCCAATGCGGTGTAAATAAGTGTCTGCGCTGTAAGGCAAATCCATATTCATCACGTGGCTGATGTCATCAATATCAATCCCACGCGCCGCCACATCGGTGGCAACCAGCACGGTTACCACGCCATTTTTGAGTTTATCAATGGCATTATTGCGTTGCGTTTGCGCCATCTCCCCTTCTAAATAAGTGCTGCGAATGCCACGTTTACGCAAAGTGTCGGAAAGCTCTCGCACGGTTTCACGGCGGCGAACGAAAATGATGCCCTTGCTTACCTTTTCCTGCTCAATAAAACGAGCGAGCAATTTCACTTTATGCTCATAGCTGTCTGCGTGATAGTACCATTGTTGGATTTTTTTACGCTCACGGCGACTTGGCTCCGCATCAATTTTTACAGGATCATTGAGTAATCGCCCTGCAAAATCCATTAGCAGTTCACCTTCCAACGTAGCAGAAAACAGCAAGGTCTGTTTACGCCAGCGCGTTTCGGCAGCAATTTTTTCCGCATCTTGTCCAAAGCCCATTTGCAGCATACGATCCGCTTCGTCAAAAATCAGAATTTCCACGCCACGGCAATCAAAATTTTCCTCTTGAATATATTGCAACAAACGCCCCGGTGTGGCGACCACCAAATCTTGGTTGCTGTTAAACACTTCCCCGTGGTTTTGATACGCAACACCGCCCGTGATGGTAGTAATATCAAGGTTGGTAAATTGTGCTAATTGCTCCGCTTGCTCCGCCACTTGCATCGCTAACTCACGGGTTGGGGTGAGAACCAACACCCTTGGCGTACCGGGTTTACGGCGTGGATTATCCAGCAAATGTTGCAAGGCTGGCAATAAGAAAGCAGCGGTTTTACCCGTGCCAGTTGGCGCTGAGCCTAGCACATCTCGCTCCGCCATTGCCGCTGGAATGCTTTCCAACTGAATGGCAGTGGGGCGTTGGTAGCCTTTTTTCGCTAAGGCTTTTAATAATTCTGGGGCGAGATCCAATTCTTCAAATTGTGCTAAGTTCATATTTATTGTTACTATTAGGAAAAAATTGGTGCAGATTATACCGCACTTTGGGGGCAAAGTGCGGTCAATTTTTGGGAAGTTTATGGCAACGAAAAATCAAGGCTTTCGCTTTAAGCAGTTTCAGGTTAATCATCATCGCTGTGCGATGAAAGTGGGAACAGACGGCATTTTGCTTGGTGCTTGGGCAAATATTCAAGGGGCAAAAAAACTTTTGGATCTTCGGCACAGGCACAGGGTTAATTGCGTTAATGTTGGCACAACGCACGACACAAGATTGCCATATTAGTGCGGTGGAGCTTGATAATGCCGCGGCAGAACAGGCACAGGAAAATATTCAGGCTTCCCCTTGGGCTGAGAAAATCTCGCTATATCAAATGGATATCGAAAAATTTGCACAAAATCCACCGCACTTTTTTTGATTTAATTGTGGCCAATCCGCCCTATTTTGAGCCTGCACAAGCTTGCAAAAACGTACAACGTGATCTTGCCCGCTACACTCTTGAACAAAGCCATAACGACTGGCTCAATGCGGCAGCACAATGCTTAAATGAACAGGGGAAAATTCAATTTATCCTGCCCTATGATGCAGGAAAACTTTGCAAAAACCACCGCACTTTATTGCACGGAACAATGTGATGTAATCACCAAAATCGGCAAGCCAGCACAACGAATATTACTCACTTTTCGTAAACTAGCTGAACCTATGCAACATTCACAACTGATTATTTATGACGAAAATAATCAATACCACCCTGACTTCGTGGCGCTAACGAAAGGGTTTTATTTGAGGTTTTGAATAAAAAAACCTAGCACAAACGTGCTAGGTTGGTGAGATTACTCCGCAAATTCATCTAACATATCTAAGGTTGGGACGAAGAAAAGTGTGCCTGTGCGGGTGCGGCTGAAATCAAGCAAGCGGTCGTAATTGCCAGCGGGGTTGCCGATAAACATATTGTTTAACATTGCTTGCACGGTGCTGAAGGTGTTGGCATAAGCAATGAAATAAGTTCCCACTTCGCCGTTAGCAGAAAATGGCATATTGTCGCGAATGACTTTGCGATCATCGCCCACATTGGCTAAGGCACTGTGGCTGTTAGCTGGCTTGGTGTCGTCGTCCATTTCAATGTCATCTGCTTTAGAGCGACCAAACACTTTTTCTTGCTCGCTTAATGGCAGCGCGCGCCACGCTTGCATATCGTGTACATATTTTTGTACAAACAAATAGCTACCGCCTTGGTAAGCGGGGTCTTCTTCCCCTACAGTACCGAATAAGATGCGGTCTTCTGGATCGTGCGGATTTTCTGTGCCGTCCACAAAGCCAAGAATACTGCGTCCGTCCCAGTAGCGGAAGCCTTGAATATCCACCACACATTTTGCCACATCGTGTAATACATCGGTGATATTTTGTGCAATATCAAAGCAATAGCTTGGTTGATCACAACGGATATGGAAATGCAAATCGCCACGGGTTGCCACGGCGGTATATTTTGCCCCTTTAATTGGCTCAAAAGGGGCAAGCTCTTTTGGCAACGGCTGTGGTAAATCAAGGCGTAGCCACGCATCGTGTCCAATGCCCATTACTACGCTGGCTTTGGCATCAGGAAAACGGGTTTTTGCCGAATTATTAAGATTGCCAATTAATCCGCAAAGTTGTTGGAACGCAGGTTTTACGTCCACATCATCGTGAAAATTCCACACCATAAAAATGGTGTTTTTGTTTGGTTCATCAAGAACATTTTGTAAAGCAGCCATAATATTTCCTTTCGTTAGAGGCACTTTAATAAGTGCGGTTGTTTTTTTATTTCGTTTTTAAATATTGCAAGCCGTCCACGCTCATCATTTTCCCTGCTGGTGCACCAATGGCGTTCGGCAAGTTATGAATAAGTGAATTGGCAAAATCACCTGTATATAATTTCGCCCCTTGGTGAGTGAGGTTAGATTGGCAATCAATATAAACTTTACCGCCCATTTTACGCCATAAATAGCAAAATCCGTAATCTTCAGAAAGATAGCGGTTGGTCTGCGGGTCGATCATTACGTCAAAAAAACGATAATGTAGCCCTAAATCTTGGTAGCCAATGCTGTCTGGCACATATTGCAATTCAGGATAATGCGCCATCATTTTTTCAAACACTTCACGTTTAATGCACATAAACCCTGTTGGTGCTTCGTCCATTTCCATAAAGCCGTCTGGTTGAATGGCTAATTGCACTTTATCGCCTTCTACACGCCCTGTGTTTACCGTATATCTCGTGCTGGCAGATTCAAATTCTTGCTTTGTCATTCCAGCCGGAATTTCACTGGGAAATTGTTCGTATTTTAAGGGATAAACCCCTGCGGCGATGTCATAATCTGACAATAATAAACGCAAGGCGGCATCAACGGAGAAGCCAATATCGGAGTCAATCCAAAATAAATGTGTCCATTGTTTATTGGCTAAAAATTCTGCCACGGCATTATTTCTTGCCCGTGTAATTAGACTTTCACCACGCTGTAAAGACACCTGTAAACGAAAACCAAGATTCGCTGCCGAATTTGTTAAATTAAGTAATGAAATCACATAATTATGAAATATTTCCCGTCGTGGCTTGGCGTCATTATGACAGGGTACATAGTTTTAATGCGTCAAGATTTAACATTGAGTTTCCTTATTATTCGATTAAACCTGATTTTACAAGAAAATTGTACACGCCATCTTCTTCAATATGATCCGTAACGTGATTAGCGAGAGCTTTCAAGGTATCGTGTCCGTTTCCCATTGCCACGCCAACCCCCACCAAGCTAAGCATTTCGATGTCATTTAAACCATCACCAAACGCCATCACATTTTCCATTGAAAAACCAAGATGACGTGCAATCGCGGCAATGCCTCTTGCTTTTGAACCTTCAGCATCAAAAATATCCACTGAATTTTCGTGCCAACGTACCGTTTTCAGATCGTCTAAAATATGTGTTTGTACAACCAATTCATCTTTATCTTCGGCATAAAATGCTAACACTTGGTACACATCATTTTGTTGATAATAGGTTTTATCAACTTGATAATCTGTGGTGATCGGATCAAGCGCGTGCTTTAACATTGGCGTAATTTCAGAAACACGAATTTTATCATTAGAAACAAAGGCATAGGCAATATTATGAAGATCGAAGAAATCCACTAACCGCTGAACTTTTTCTGTTGGAATCGGGTGCTTCTCAATCACCTCACCGTTATGTACGGCAAATTGTCCATTGGTAGTAACAAAGGTACGAATGCCTTCTTGCTCTACCATTTCATTAATTTTAGCCGGAAAACAGCAACGTGCGCGCCCTGTTGCAATTCCAACTAAAATGCCATTCACTTGCAATTTTTGAATAGCAAGTCTAGCGCTTTCTGGAAAATGTACTTTATTTTTCACAAATAAAGTTTCATCAATATCAAAAAAAACCGCTTTAATTTGCTTGCGATAATTCGGTACTGTCATTTTTATCCTCTTCTTATCTAAATTTTGAGCAAATATTACCATTTTTTGCGATCAAGATCGTAAAATTGATCAGAAAAAGTTTTTTTCTCAGAGAAATCAATTATAGTGAGCTCAACCAAAAGAGAAGTGCGGTGGAAAAATTGGTGAATTTTTTCGGTTTTCGTTGTGTATTATGCCAACAAGTTTTATCACAAGAGAAACAGGGTATATGCACAACTTGCAATAAAGCAATGAAACGTTACATCTATTGTGGTTGTTGCGGAATGCCAACCCCAAGTTACGTTAAACGTTGTGGACATTGCACAACAGTTACTCCTCGCTGGGATCAAATAGTTATCATAAGCAAATATGATCCTCCTATATCGGAATTAATTCAGCAATTCAAATTCCACCATCTCTTTTGGTTAGACAAAACCTTAGCACGCTTGCTTCTATTAGCTGTTTATGAAGCAAGACGACAGCATTCCCTACACTTTCCACAAGCGATTTTTCCTGTGCCACTGCACCATTTTCGTCAATGGAGGCGAGGTTATAATCAATCTGATTTAGTCGCTAAACATTTATCCAAATGGCTGAATATTCCTTGTCATTCGCAATTTATTCAACGGATAAAACGAACACCGCCTCAGCTTGGTTTAAACGCTAAGGCGCGCAGGCAAAATTTAAAACACGCCTTTAAGTTTGCTAATCAAGAGATAAATTATCGTTCCATTGCGTTGGTTGATGATGTGATCACCACAGGTTCAACCTTAAACGAAATCGCTAAACATTTTCGTCAATTAGGGGTGGAAAATATTCAAGTTTGGGGGCTCGCTCGGGCTTTCCACATTTAGCAATCCCTTGATTATAGAAAACACCGAATAAAAGAAAAGGTGGAAAAAAAGTCTATCTAGCGGTATGATGCCTGACTATCTAGCTCAAGTATTACTGAGGAATAAATAATGCAACAAATTACGATTTCTGACGCGGCGCAAGCGCATTTTCGCCGTTTATTAGATCAGCAAGAAGAAGGCACGAATATCCGCATTTTTGTGGTGAACCCTGGCACACCAAGTGCGGAATGTGGGGTATCTTATTGCCCACCAAACAGCGTGGAAGCCACTGATACAGAAATGAAATATGATACGTTCTCCGCCTTTGTTGATGAAGTGAGCTTACCATTTTTAGAAGACGCGGAAATTGATTATGTTACGGAAGAATTAGGCTCGCAGCTTACCCTTAAAGCGCCGAATGCGAAAATGCGTAAAGTGGCAGATGATGCACCTTTAATTGAACGCGTGGAATATGTCATTCAAACTCAAATTAATCCGCAACTAGCAGGCCACGGTGGGCATATCACCTTAATTGATCTGACTGAAGATGGCTATGCAATTTTACAATTTGGCGGTGGCTGTAACGGTTGTTCAATGGTCGATGTGACGCTAAAAGATGGTATTGAAAAACAACTGGTGAGCTTGTTCCCCGATGAATTAAAAGGGGCGAAAGACGTAACCGAACATCAACGCGGTGAACATTCTTATTATTAATCGTAAAACAACAAAAAGGCACGGATTCTCCCGTGCCTTATTTGTTATAACTCTGGGTCAAAATTAATCACCCCTGCATAATTAAGTTGTCGCCACGCTTCATAAACAGCCACTGCAACAGAATTGGATAAATTCATACTACGGCTATTTTCTGTCATTGGAATGCGAATTTTCTGTTCCATTGGCATTTCGTCTAAAATCGCCATTGGAATACCGCGGGTTTCAGGGCCAAACATCAAATAATCCCCTGCTTGAAAGGAAACTTGGCTATGTGCTAGCCGCCCTTTGGTTGTCATCGCAAACAAGCGTTTAGGCTGTTCTGCCACAAGAAAATCGGCAAAGGTTTTGTGCTTTTTAATTTCTGCAAATTCGTGATAATCCAATCCTGAACGGCGCAACCGTTTGTCGTCCCAAGTAAAGCCAAGTGGCTCAATTAAATGTAAACGAAAGCCAGTATTCGCACAAAGACGGATAATATTCCCTGTATTTTGCGGAATTTCTGGCTCATATAGCACAATATCTAACATAATTTTTTTCTCATTCAATTTCGGTGTGCGAATTTTACCGCTGAATAATGAAAGATCAAAATAATAAAAAAACCACCGCACTTTAAAATTAAGCCCTCACAACGGAGGGCTTGGAAATTAGGCGGAAACTTTTTTTGCTTTAAACAAGGTGCATAACACAACCATTAGCAATGTTGGCAGTAACCAGGTTAAGCCCTCTTGATGTAATGGCACTTTTTCTAATAGGCTTTGAATAAAGTGCGGTAATAATTCCATATTTTTTAGGCTATCTGTAATACTAAACAAGGCGGTAATACCAATAATTAAGTTATAACCTGTGCGGCTAATGCCTAATTTTTCGCGTAACAGTTGCATTGCAACGAGCATAATGGCGATAGGGTAGATCAGCAATAACGCAGGAATTGTAACGCGTAATAAGGTGTTTAGCCCTGTTTCAGAAATAATAATGGTGCTGATGGTAAATAACACCACAAAGAACGTGTAATTTAAACGTGGGTGGAATTTTGAGAAATAGTCCGCACAAGCACTGGTTACGCCCACAAGGGTGGTTAAATTGGCTAAAAGCACGATACCGCTCATAATCCAAGAGCCTTCACGTCCAAACAATACGTTCACATATTGAGCGAAAAGCTGTCCGCCATTGCTTGAGGTTTTTGCAACTTGCTCCCCTGTTGCACCTAAATAGAATAGGCACAAATAAAGCAAACTGAGTAGCACAACGGAAACCGTGCCAGCAATCAGCGTGTAGCGAACAATCGCTTTTTTATCCGACACGCCTTTCACTGCTAAAGCACGCGCCACAATACCACCAAATGCCATTGCAGAAAGTACGTCCATCGTTTGATAACCGCCGATCAAACCTGTGGCAACTGCTGAATGATCTTGATAAGCGCCACTTGGCTCAACGATCGGAGAAAGCGGATAATTGACCACTTCAAAGGCAACAATCACCAATAAAACAAGCAAAGCTGGCGCCATAAATTTCCCAATACTGGAAATCATTGTGCTGCGCCCAAGCATAAATCCCATACCAATTAAATTAAAAATCGTTACAAAAATAATATGGGAATATTCGCCAGAGAATAAATTCAACGGCTGCCAAGCCATTTCATAAGCCACATTGGTTACCCTTGGCATTGCAAAAGTTGAACCAATCACTAAATACAAAATTGTCCAGAATGTAACGTGCGCCCATTTTGGCAAATCAACCGATAGCGCCTCACCACGCCCTTTTAAGGTAACAACAATCAAGGTGATGAAAGGCATTAACACACCGGTTAATAGAAAACCTAACGCGCCCCAAAACCATACATTCCCTGCGTGATAGCCTTCCATTGGTGGAAAAATAATGTTTCCTGCCCCTAAAAATAGGGAGAAAATCATCATTCCCAAAACAGCAATATCTTTTCCAGATAACATTTTATTAACCTCTAAAAATCAAGTATTTAATTTTATATGAATGAATAAACCAAATGATTTTTCACTAGAAAACCGAGAAGTTATAGGGTTTTATGATTTTTTTGTCAAGGTGGATTTAATTTTTTCAGGAATTATCACAGAAAATCTGAAAATCACTTAAAAATAAGGGGAAAAATTGGACAACATTTAAAAAATTATCCATCACACAAGAAAAGTAAAAAGGAATTATGTTTAACCATAATTCCTTTACTGAATAGAAAGCATCAAAAGGTTTTCACAAATTTCTTCAAATAAGCACGAAATTCGCTGCCTAGTTTAGGGTGATTTACGCCATATTCCACAAAGGCTTGCATATAGCCTAATTTGTCCCCGCAATCAAAATTGCCGCCTGTTTGATAGAAGGCTTCAACGGTTTCTTTTTCGATTAACATATCAATGGCATCGGTGAGCTGAATTTCATCGCCCACGCCCACTGGCGTTTTTGCCAATAAATCCCAAATGCTTGCGGAGAACACATAGCGCCCCACTACAGCAAGATTAGATGGCGCATCTTCCACCGCTGGTTTTTCTACGATGCGTTTAATCTTCGCACTTTCGCCTGGGTTAAACTGCACGCCTTCGCAATCGACAATACCATAACTACTGATGTCTTGCTCAGAAACAGGCTCAACCAAGATTTGGCTGGCATTGGTTTCTTTAAAGCGTTTGATCATTGCCGCCAGATTTTCTTTCCGCTGATCAGCGCTGAAATCGGTGAGTAATACATCAGGCAGCACCACCGCAAAAGGCTCTTTACCCACAACAGGCAAGGCACATAACACCGCGTGCCCTAAGCCTTTGGCGTTACCTTGACGAACGTGCATAATAGTTACGTCTTTCGGGCAAATAGAACGCACCTCTTCTAATAATTGGCGTTTTACCCGCTTTTCCAACATTGTTTCCAATTCAAAAGAGGTATCAAAGTGGTTTTCAATGGCATTTTTGGAAGAGTGAGTAACAAGGACAATTTCTTTTACCCCTGCTGCCGCACACTCATTCACCACATACTGGATCAATGGCTTATCCACAAGGGTTAGCATTTCTTTAGGAATGGCTTTTGTCGCAGGTAACATTCGCGTCCCAAGACCTGCAACAGGAATAATGACTTTCATTGGTTTTCCTTTTGTAAAAATTTCTAAAAAAAACAACCGCACTTTAATAATGGGGTTGTTGTAAAAATAGCAAAGCGGCTATCTCAGATAGCCACTTTGATAAGCGATGCCGCAAACAAAAGTGCGGTGCTTTTTTCGCAAATTATTGACGTAATAATGCCAAAATTTCTTCGGTTTTTTCCGCCATTAACTCTTTATCGCCACGCGTTTCAAGATTTAAGCGTACCACAGGTTCAGTGTTTGATGTACGCAAATTGAAACGCCAATTTGGATATTCAATACTGATACCATCAATTTCATCTACTGAAATAGCCTCTTTTTCATAGGCGGCACGAACGCGCGCAATCGCCGCTTTGGCATCGGTTAATTTACTATTAATTTCGCCCGGTGATGGGAACGCATTGATACTTTCGTTTACTAATTCACCAAGAGATTTACCTGTGGTGCAAACTAATTCCATCACTAATAACCAAGGGATCATTCCACTGTCGCAGTAGAAGAAATCACGGAAATAGTGGTGTGCGCTCATTTCCCCACCATAAATGGCATCAACGGCACGCATTTTTTCTTTAATGAAAGAGTGGCCTGATTTCGACATTACTGCCTCACCGCCATTTTCTTCCACCAATTTAACGGTGTTCCAAACTAGGCGCGGATCATAAATGATTTTCGCTCCTTTATTTTTTTGCAAGAAGGCTTGACCAAGCAATCCAACAATGTAGTAACCTTCAATAAAGTTACCGTTTTCATCGAATAAGAAACAGCGGTCAAAATCACCGTCAAAGGCAATGCCCATATCTGCTTTATGCTCAAGCACGGCATCAATGGTATCTTGACGATTTTCGTGCAAGATTGGGTTTGGAATCCCATTTGGGAATGTACCATCTGGATTGTTATGCACTTTAATAAATTCCACCGGCACACGTCTTGCTCGGAATTGCGCTTCAATGGCATCAATAACGTGTCCTGCCGCGCCATTTCCTGAGTTAATCACCAATTTCATTGGTTTTAAATTATCTAAATTGATATAAGATAATAAATGCTCAACATAATCACCTAATACGGAAAGTTGCTTATATTCACCACGTTGCGTAACAGGTGGAAAATTATTTTCCTCTGCTAAGCGTTGAATATCAGCAAGCCCAGTATCCGCACTAATTGGACGTGAACCCTCACGCACCAATTTTAAGCCATTGTAATCCATCGGATTATGGCTTGCGGTTACTTCAATTCCGCCATCGGCTTTAAGAAAAGAAGTGGCGAAGTAAACTTCCTCGGTTCCCGTTTCGCCTAAATCAATCACGTTTACCCCAGAGTCTAATAGACCGTTTGTTACGGCACTTTTTAATTCTTTACTGGTTAAACGCACATCACCACCAACAACGATAGTTTTAGGCTTTAAAAACTGTCCAAATGCTCGACCAATGCGATAGACAATATCCACATTCAATTCATCGCCCAAACGACCACGAATATCATACGCTTTAAAACAAGTTAATTTACCCATAACATCCACTTCCTTTTCTTAATTAAGATGATTGCTCATCTTTTGCTTCTCTAATACGTTGGTAAATTTCTTCTCGATAGACAGACACTTCTTTCGGGGCATTTACACCCACTTTGATCTGATTACCACGAACACTTAATATCGTAATAGAAATCTCATCACCAATGAGTAAGCTTTCGCCAACTTTTCTGGTTAAGATTAGCATACAACCTCCTCATTTCCTTTATTCGACATCCCTATCGATCATTTACCCCTTATATCCAAGGGTACATCACCCCTAAATATTACCGTACTTAAGCTCACAACGTGATGACTGAAATGCAAAGTTGTGAGCTACGGCACAAAATTTTTATTTTATAAGTGAGAATTTAACCAGTCAGCACAAACGGCAAGGGCTTTTTCGACATTCTCAGGTTGTGAACCGCCTGCCATTGCCATATCAGGACGACCACCGCCTTTTCCGCCTACTTGCTGAGCCATCAGATTAACAAGCTCACCTGCTTTGACTTTTACAGTTAAATCAGCAGTTACGCCTACCACTAAATTTACTTTACCTTCAAATACAGAAACAAAGGCAATCACCGCAGAGCCAAGTTGATTTTTCAAATCATCAACCATCACTCGCAATGATTTTGTTTCCACACCGTCAAGTTGCTGTAATACCACGGAAACACCGTTAATTTTCACCGCACTTTTTGCAATATCCGATCCAGCTTGCATCGCAGCTTTCTCTTTGAGTTGTTGCAATTCTTTTTCTGCTTTCTTCGCTTTGTCTTGTAATTGTTGGATTTTATCCGTCAGCGAAGAAACATCAGATTTTAATAAGTCTGCGCTTTGATTTAACACGCCAAGTTGTTGGTGAAGCCAATCAATGGCAGTTTCGCCCGTTACCGCCTCAATACGGCGAATACCCGCTGCAATGGCACTTTCACTGATGATTTTGAACAAACCAATCTCACCCGTATATTGGGCGTGAATTCCGCCACAAAGTTCAATAGAAAAGTCGCCCATTGTTAAAACTCGCACCTGTTCGGCGTATTTTTCACCAAATAATGCCATTGCGCCTTTTGCTTTAGCGGCATCTAAATCCATAATTTCTGTTTGAATAGGGTGATTAGCACGCACTTGTTGGTTGACTAATTTTTCCACTTCAAACAACTGTTCTTTAGAAATGGCTTCAGGTTGTGCAAAGTCAAAACGCAATAAATTGTCTGATACCAACGAACCTTTTTGCGCAACGTGTTTACCTAACACTTGGCGTAATGCGGCGTGTAGCAAGTGCGTTGCGCTGTGGTTTAAGGAAATTTGTTTACGGCGTGCCACATCAACAACGGCATTCACCGATTGTCCAACGCTTAATGTGCCTTCTGCAAGCGCACCAATATGCCCAAATACTTGACCATATTTTTGCGTATCAGTAACGTTAAATAAGAAATCTTGCCCTTCTAAACGCCCTGTATCCCCCACTTGACCACCAGACTCCGCATAGAACGGCGTATTTTCCAAAATTACCACCGCACTTTGCCCTGCGCTGATTTGTTCTACCGGTTTGCCCTCATAGAAAAGTGCGGTGATTTTTGCGATACTTTCTGACTCGCTATAACCTTCAAATGCGGTTGAACCGTCCACACGAATGACATTGTTATAATCCATACCAAACTGGCTGGCTGATTGCGCGCGCTGGCGTTGCGCTTCCATTTCACGCTCAAAGCCTGCTTCATCGATAGTGATGCCACGTTCACGGCACACATCGGCAGTAAGATCCAGTGGGAAACCAAAGGTATCATAAAGTTTGAACGCTACTTCGCCAGAAAGCACGCCGTCTTTTACTTGGCTTAAGGCGTCATCTAATAACGCTAAACCACGCTCTAAAGTGCGCGCAAATTGTTCTTCTTCTAAGCGTAAGATTTTTTCGATATGCGCTTGGTTTTCTTTGATCTCTTGACCAGCTTCTGCCATCACTTCTGCAAGGGTTGGCACAAGTTTGTAGAAAAAGGCTTCTTTCGCGCCAAGTAAATGTCCGTGGCGTACCGCACGGCGGATAATACGGCGCAACACATAACCGCGCCCTTCGTTAGATGGCAATACACCGTCTGCGATCAAATAAGCGCACGAACGAATATGGTCTGCGATAACACGCAAGGATTTATTGCCTAAATCTTTCTCGCCAGTTAATTCTGCCGCTTTCGCGATAAGTGTTTTGAAAATATCAATATCGTAGTTGGAATTAACGTGCTGTAACACAGCGGTGATACGCTCTAAGCCCATTCCCGTATCCACAGACGGTTTTGGTAATTTTTCCATTGTGCCGTCTGCTTGACGGTTGAACTGCATAAATACGATATTCCAGATCTCAATATAGCGATCGCCATCTTCTTCAGGTGAACCTGGTGGGCCGCCCCAAATATGATCGCCGTGATCATAGAAAATTTCAGTACAAGGGCCACACGGGCCTGTATCACCCATTTGCCAGAAGTTATCTGACGCATAAGGCGCGCCTTTATTATCACCAATGCGAATAATGCGCTCTGCTGGCACGCCAATTTGTTTATGCCAAATGTCATAAGCCTCATCATCGGTTTCATACACGGTAACCCAAAGTTTTTCTTTTGGTAAACCTAACCACGCATCTGATGTGAGATATTCCCACGCAAAATGAATGGCATCTTGTTTAAAATAATCACCAAAGCTGAAATTTCCTAGCATTTCAAAGAAGGTGTGATGACGTGCGGTATAGCCTACATTTTCTAAATCGTTATGTTTTCCGCCTGCACGCACACAGCGTTGTGCGGTTGTCGCACGGCTGTAAGGACGCTTGTCTAAACCAAGAAAAACATCTTTAAATTGGTTCATTCCCGCGTTGGTGAACAATAATGTTGGATCATTTTCAGGGACAAGCGAACTGCTTGGGACAATTTGGTGTCCTTTACTATGGAAAAAATCGAGAAAAGATTTTCTAATTTCTGCGGTTGTTTTCATTAAATTTTGCCTTATTCTATCTTCATTAAATTCGTTGCGAATTGTGCTATTTTGGCACATTTTTTGCAATTTAGAAAAAAACATTTTTCAATCCTAAAAACAAAAGGACCTGCACTTTAGTGATGAAATTCTTCATCGCCAAAGTACAGATCACAAGTGAGAATAAATCAGCTAAATTGCTATTCTTCGCGTAATGGAACAACTAACATATCAACATTAATAGTATTCATTACTTGGCGAGTAGAAGACATCAATTTGCTCCAGAAATCTTGGTGGTGACCAGTTACTAATAAATCCACATCATATTTATCAATAGCGTCAGCCAAAACCTGTCCTAAATCACCGCTACCACTTAATTTCTCTGAAACAGGATAACTAGATTGCTCCGCTAATTGCACCAACGCTTGGTGAGTTTCAGTGGAAATGCGGTCTTGCATTGAAGACATATTCACATCAATTAACCCCGTATAAAGATCAGAGAAATTTACATCAACGTGGATAATGGATAATCTTGCCTCATTGCGTTTTGCAACACCCGCCGCTTTTTCCACTAAGAATGCACTTTCTTCAGAAAGATCAACAGCAACTAAAATGTGTTTGTACATAACTAACTCCTTATCTTCTTGAGAGGTTAATCAACTTCTTTTTGGTAATACTAACACTAGTGCTATAAAAAAAATATGCACTGGATCACGTTTTAGAAAAAACATTTATTTTATTTGTAAAAAAATAGCAATCCGCCATAAATTTTTACTCAAGCCCACTAAACATTATGCTATTATCGCCCCACTTCTTGCACGCCAACCGCAACAAATAAAGGATCAAAATGAACCATTCTATTCAAGATTTTGTACAACTCATTGCCAAGCTGCGCGATCCAAATGGAGGCTGTCCTTGGGATCTAGAGCAAACTTATCAAACAATGATCCCTTGCTTATTAGAAGAAAGCTATGAAGTGGTAGAAGCCATTGAGCAACAAAATACGGCAAATTTACGCGAAGAACTGGGCGATTTATTGCTCCAAGTGGTCTTTTTCAGCCAACTTGCCAAAGAAGATAAGTTGTTTACCTTTGATGATGTGGTTAATGAAGTGGCAGAAAAAATTCTGCGCCGCCACCCACACGTTTTTGGTGAAGAAAAAGCCCACAACGAACAAGAAGCGCTCAGCCATTGGAACAAGATTAAAGCGGAAGAAATAAAACGCGTCGGTCCATTTTAGACAACATTCCCCACGCTTTCCCTGCCTTAATGCGCGCAGAAAAATTACAAAAACGCTGCGCCAAAGTGGGATTTGGTTGGGATAACGTGCAACCTGTAATCGCCAAAGTGCAAGAAGAATTACAAGAAGTGCAAGCTGAGCTTGCTCGCCCACAACAAGATCAAACAAAAATCGAAGAAGAAATCGGTGATTTGCTTTTTTCTGTCGTTAATTTAAGCCGCCATTTAAAAACTGCGCCAGAAGAAGCCTTACGCAAAGCCAATCAAAAATTTGAACGCCGTTTTCGTCAACTAGAAACCTTAGCAAAACAGCAAGGAAAATCTTTACAAACCAGCACACTAGCAGAACTTGATCTATTGTGGGACGAAGTGAAAAAACAAGAAAATAAGTAAAATTCCACCGCACTTTAATTTTTCTTCGTTCTTCTTTAATCTCCCGCTAACTTCTCTTTACAAAAACGGGAGATTGTTTCTTTATTACATCAATCCAACAGACTATAAAAATACAAAACGGCGTGTTGTTTAAACACACCGTTTTTTTCAAACGCTATCCTTGAAGAAATTAGAAGCCGGCTTGTTTTTCTAATTGTTCAACTAAAGCATCATCAAGATTTAACGCCGTGGCAAGATTAGCAAGAAAACAATTTCTTTACGATCTAACTCACCGCACACCACACGAGCTGCCAAATAAACTTGTGAAGCCAAGGCTGTGTCGTTGCCTACTTGTTGTGCAATTTGTGCGATAGAAATAGGTTGCTCAATTTGTTGCTGCAACCAGTGATAGACTTCAGGATCATTGCCCGCTTCCGTGATGATGAGTTGTTTTTCCTCATCGGTAATCGCCCCATCAGCCGCCGCCGCTGCAATCATCGTTTGCAAAATTAACTGCCCTGATGTTGCTTTTTCTGCGGTATCCACAAAGGTTTCTTCGCTAAGCGTGGAATCAAGTGCGGTAGAATTTTGTGAATTTTTTTGCTGATATTGTTGATAAGCTTGATAGGCTAAGCTACCTAGTGCCGCAAGAGAACCTAACTTTGTCAGACTTGCTCCACCGTTACGTCCAAAAATCATTGAAAGCAAGCCAATCGCTGCCGCACCGCCACCTACTTTGGTAATTTTATCTGCGGTGGAATTGCCGTTCATTGTTTTGCCAAACTGATCTTTAGCTACGTTGAATACTTGATTTAAAATTTGGTTAAAATCCATAGAAGTTTCCTCTCGTTATCATCTTTCCTAATATTGTCAATTTATTCGCCAATTAGTTCATTTTATTTTGCCCATTAGAGAAAGTGCGGTGCATTTTTTGCAAATTTTTTATCAACAAAAAAGCCAGCATCATAGCTGGCTTTCTATTTAAAACAAGTGATTATCCTTGTGAAGAAATGCGTTTCATATCTGTCATATAACCACGCAATTCTTGCCCGATTAACTCAATTGGGTGGTTGCGGATTGCGTCATTCACATCGCGTAAGGTGATGTTGTCGATTTCCACCGTTGGTGTTGGTTCACCTAAATCACCACGTTGTAAATGTTGCATTACTGTTTTGGCTAAAATTGGGGTTGCTACATTAGCGAATAAATAATTACCGTATTCCGCCGTATCTGAAATTACCACGTTCATTTCGTATAAGCGTTTACGCGCAATGGTGTTAGCGATTAATGGTAATTCGTGTAAGGATTCATAATAAGCAGATTCTTCAAAAATACCTGCTGAAACCATCGTATCGAACGCCAATTCCACGCCAGCTTTTACCATTGCCACCATTAACACGCCGTTATCAAAATATTCTTGTTCGCTGATTTTGATTCCGTCCGCTTTTGGTGCATTTTCAAAGCCAGTTTTGCCGGTTTCTTCACGCCATTTTAATAGGTTTGCATCGCCGTTCGCCCAGTCTTCCATCATCACGCGAGAAAATTCGCCACTGATAATGTCGTCCATATGTTTTTTGAATAAGAAGTCTAGTTCTTGCTTAATTTCTTCCGCAAGTTCAAAGGCACGCAATTTCGCACTGTTAGATAAGCGATCCATCATTAACGTGATACCGCCTTGTTTTAGCGCTTCAGTGATAGTTTCCCAACCGTATTGCACTAATTTTCCTGCGTAGGCTGGATCTTTGCCGTCTGCTACTAATTTGTCATAGCAAAGGATTGAGCCTGCTTGCAACATACCACAAAGAATGGTTTGCTCGCCCATTAAGTCTGATTTTACTTCTGCCACGAATGAAGATTCTAACACGCCCGCACGATGACCGCCTGTCGCCGCCGCCCAAGCTTTCGCAATCGCCATACCCTCACCTTTCGGGTCATTTTCAGGGTGAACCGCGATAAGTGTTGGTACACCGAAACCGCGTTTATATTCTTCACGCACTTCTGTCCCTGGGCATTTTGGCGCAACCATCACAACGGTAATATCAGGACGAATTTGCTCACCCACTTCCACAATGTTCAAACCGTGTGAATAACCTAATGCCGCACCTTCTTTCATTAAACCCATTACATCTGCAATCACTTTGCTGTGCTGTTTATCTGGAGTCAGATTAATCACTAAATCCGCAGTAGGGATTAATTCTTGATAAGTCCCCACTTTGAAACCATTTTCAGTGGCACGTTGGAAAGAAGCACGTTTTTCCGCAATGGCCTCAGGGCGTAGCGCATAGCTGATGTCTAAGCCTGAATCACGCATATTTAAACCTTGGTTTAGCCCTTGTGCACCACAACCTACGATGACAATTTTTTTGCCTTTTAAGAAATTTGCTTCATCAGAAAACTCTTCACGATCCATAAAACGACAGCGACCTAATTGGTCTAACTGTTGGCGTAAATTTAATGTATTGAAATAATTAGCCATTTTTTTATCCTTTTGGTTAAGTTGGTTTACAAAATAATCAATGACAGATTATACCTTTCTAAAGATTGCGTAAATTGATATTATTGGAACTTAATGTTGCGTTTTTTGCAATTAAAATCTCCCCTAACTCCTCTTTACAAAAGATATGGGGTAATTTTTT
>NZ_PQVI01000133.1 GCF_002921145.1 Avibacterium endocarditidis | reverse complement strand
TTGCCTAGTTCAGCGATGCGATCTTGTGTATCTGGTTTAATGTTACCCGCCACAATACCAGAGAATACACGGCGAAGATTGGCGGCAAGGCCCACTTTGCTTTGGTTCATATGCAAATCTAAATTTGCCATATTTTCGTGGGTTGGGATAAATGGCTGTTGGAATTCAGGATCAATTTTCAACGACCAATTAAAGCCATAAGAATCATTATTTTCATAGCGTAAATGACGAATTTCTTCTATTGAAGATTTCATATGGCGCGCTACTGCCACAGGATCATCAATGATGATTTTATACAAGGATTGCGCTTCTTTCCCTAAGGTTTCGCCAACAAAGCGATCAATCGTGGCAAAATAATCCGCACTTTCTTTTGGCCCGGTTAAAATGAGTGGGATAGCTTGCGCTTGATTTTCTGGGTTGAGCTTAATTCCAAGGATATACAGTAATTCCTCGAATGTCCCAGGGCCGCCAGGGAAGATAATAATGCCGTGTCCCATACGAACAAAGGCTTCAAGGCGCTTTTCAATGTCAGGCATAATGATCAGCTCATTAACAATTGGGTTAGGTGGCTCAGAAGCAATGATTGAAGGCTCGGTGATGCCAATAAAACGGCTGTTTTTATAGCGTTGGTTGGAATGGCCAATCGCCGCCCTTTCATCGGCGCTTCCATCACCCCTGGTCCGCAGCCTGTGATGATATTTAATTCACGATGACCTAGTTCTAACCCCACCGCACGACAATATTGGTATTCAATTTGGTTGATGGAATGGCCGCCCCAGCACACCACCAAATTCGGCAATTCGCCCACAATTAAGGCTTTGGCATTACGCAAAATGGAAAACACTTGGTTGGTGATATGCCGGCTGTCTTGAATATCACAAGGATTAATCCGTTGACTTAGCACATTGACGAACACAATATCACGCAGGACGGCAAAAAGATGATACTGAATATTGCGGATAATATGTTGATCCACAAAGGCACTTTCTGGCGGATTGTGCAATTCAAGGGTGATACCACGCTCTGTCGCCACCAGTTCAATATCAAAATCAGGATATTGATTTAATAGTTTGCGGCTGTCATCGGTAACTGCACCAGAATTTAGCACCGCAAGCGAGCAGTTGCGATATAGCTGATATAGCTCGCTTTTGGCTTGCTTGGTGAGCAATTCCACTTCAAGATGCGAGAGCTGTTCCATACTCCCACGGGGATTCACATAATGAATATTCGCCATTGCGACCTCCTATTGTCTGGCTAAGCGTGCGTTGTGTGGCACGGTTTCAAAGTTCGAGCGGAACGGATTAATATCTAACCCACCGCGGCGTGTATAACGTGCGTAAACGGTGAGTTTTTCAGGCTGAGCAAAACGCATTAGATCACAATAAATTCGCTCAACGCATTGTTCGTGAAATTCGTTATGCTGACGGAAAGAAACCAAATAGCGCAACAATTTCTCGCGATCAATCCGTTTGCCTACATAATGAATTTGTAACGATCCCCAATCCGGTTGCTGAGTGATTAAACAATTTGATTTAAGCAAATGGCTCACCAAATGTTCTTCCACCTGTTCTGCGTGTGTGCAGTGTTCTAAATAATTGGGATTGAATTGATAATCTCGGATTTCGATATCCTGATCATCAATACAATCTCCTTGCAGGCTGTTAATGAAAGTGCGGTGGTAATTTTGCAAAGAATTTAACCGCACTTTGACTTGCCCTTTAGCGCAATCAGCCAAATCTTGCTGCAAGATCTGTTGCACCTGCTCGAAGCTGTCAAAATGGCTTTGATTAAAGCTGTTGAGATAAAGTTTAAAACTTTTAGATTCAATTAAATTTTCACTGCGGAAATCAATTTCCACGTCCGCAATCGCCACTTGCGGCACACCTTTGGGATTAAGCCAAGAGATTTCATAAGCCGTCCAAATATCTGCGCCAAAAGTAAAAGGCTGATTTTCCACAATCCCAAGCTGCGCGCGGTTTAATTGACGTGGCACGGCTTGCAATAAAGTGCGGTCGTAATGTTGTGCATATTTTGTTTCTTGCCCTAATTTTAAGGCGTGTAAACTTTCGTGGTTGTAATCCATATTTTTCCTTATTGCCAGTGCCAAGAAAGGTTGGATACCAATCGGCACTGATCACATTTAAAATCAAACAGATCAAAGAGCGGTGTTTTTAATGCCCAATTTTTATGGCAGCGTGGGCAGCAGCGTTGTTGTTCAGCTGTCAAACTTTCGCCACCAATGCGATATAAATAATAGTAAGTCGGAATGCCAGTGTGTTGCTCAATTTCTTGACATAAAGCATAACCGTGTTTCGATAAATTGCTGTGCAGATCAGAAATTTCAGCAAGGGCTTGGCTTTCTAGGGCTGTGCCGTTCATTTGTAACTGATCGCAAGCCTGCCAATTTTCTTGCCATTTGATGAGGTCTAAACTCAAGTGCGGTGCATTTTTGAAAAATTTATACAGTGGAATAGGCAAGTTATCATCGCCACTGTGCAATGGTGAGCAAGATTGCAAATAGGTGGTGTAAAGCACTTGCCAGCTTGGTCGCTCGCCTTGATAGGTGAGATCAGAATTTAAATCATCGGCAATCACTTGAAAACTATCAAAATTTATCCCCGCACTTTGTGCCTTATCTAAGGCATTTTGTACCGCTGAATTATTAAATTCGGGCAACAGGCTTTGTTGTTCGGGGCAAACTACACGCACGGCAATGCCTTGCTGGTGTTCTAATTCAGCGTGAAAAAGGGGAATTTCTCGCCCAAGAATTTGCCCGTTATAACGCCATTGTTCAATCACTTGATTAATCAATGGGTAAACCGCATTGTTGGGTTCAGTAAGGGTAAAAAAAGCTTCAATTAAATACATTCTCTGCCTTAATTTATAGGAAAGCGATTGCGTTTTTTCGCACTTAGCTTTGTGGTATCATAACGCCTTTGTTTCTGCACGAAAGGTGAACGCCACATTTTAGGCAGAATAAGATGAGAAAGCAAATTAAGGAATCCACAATGCGTGAACAAACAAAATATCAGTTACAACAGTTACAAAAAGCAATGGAGGAATTAGCCCTTTGGCAAGCCGTTGCACCGGAAGCGGCAGCATTTGACAGCGTTGAACCGTTTTGTATCGACACAATGAATGCGCACGAATGGTTGCAATGGGTGTTTATTCCGAGAATGTATGCCATTATTGAAAGCAACGAACCGTTACCGCACAAAATGGCGATTGTGCCTTATATTGAAGAAGCCTTAAAAGAAAAGGATATTGTGGAAGTGCAACGCTTAATTGAGCCGTTGAAAGCTATCGAAGAAATTTGCAACGCTCAAAATGATCGCACTTAATATTCTTTATCAAGATGAATATTTGGTGGCGGTGAATAAGCCAGCGGGAATGTTGGTGCATCGTAGCTGGCTTGATCGCCACGAAACCCAATTTGTGATGCAAACTTTGCGTGATCAAATTGGGCAGCACGTTTTTCCTATTCATCGTTTAGATCGCCCCACCTCTGGCGTGTTGCTGTTTGCTTTAAATGGGGAAATTGCCAAATTGTTGTGCGAGCAATTTGAACAAAAGCAGGTGGAAAAAAGCTATTTGGCGGTGGTGCGAGGTTATGTAACGAGGCAGGGCAGGATTGATTATCCGCTGAAAGTTCAATTAGATAAAATCGCCGATAAATTTGCTCAGCAAGATAAAGCACCGCAAGAGGCGATCACGGATTATGAAGGCTTAAAAACAGTGGAAATGCTTTATGGGGTAGGGCGTTATCAAACCAGCCGTTATTCTTTGGTGAAGCTCATTCCACAAACGGGGAGAAAGCATCAGTTACGTCGTCACTTAAAGCATATTTTTCACCCGATTTTAGGCGATACGCAATATGGCGATTTACATCAAAACCGTGCCTTAACCGAACATACCGGTGTGCAACGGCTAATGTTACACGCAGAAACGCTTGCGTTTATTCATCCCATAACAAAAAATCGGTTAAAAATCACCGCACCTTTAGATGAACAATGGCAATGCTTATTCGATGCGTTTTCTTGGAATGGGGTAGCGTAAACGTGCAAAAAGAAAAGATGAAACATCAAATGCGTAAAAATACAAGAAATTTTCTAGGAATTTCAAAGTGCGGTGTTTTTTCGTTTGTTTTTTGGTTAAAGCTCTTGTATAATCGCCCGACCCTGTGAATGTGTTGGCTTTCCCACCGCACATTATTTTATCGAGATCACACTCGAAGGGGTGAAGATTGAGATTCATGGTTGTGTTCAAATTTGAACACTGGGTATTAATATTATTTTATTGGTAATTAATTAATGAAAACTTTTGTAGCAAAACCAGAAACGGTTAAACGCGACTGGTATGTAGTAGATGCGACAGGTAAAACTTTAGGTCGTTTAGCGACTGAATTAGCACGTCGCCTTCGTGGTAAACATAAAGCTGAATATACTCCACACGTTGATACAGGTGATTACATCATCGTTATCAATGCGGATAAAGTTGCCGTAACAGGTAAAAAGAAAGCGATAAAATTTACTACTGGCACACTGGCTATGTAGGTGGTATCAAACAAGCGACATTTAAAGAAATGATTGCTCGCCGTCCAGAAGCTGTGATTGAAATTGCGGTTAAAGGTATGTTGCCAAAAGGCCCATTAGGTCGCGCAATGTATCGTAAATTGAAAGTGTACGCTGGTCCTAACCACGAACACGCAGCACAACAACCACAAGTTTTAGATATTTAATCACGAGGTGAGAAAAATGGCAGAGAATCAAACTACGGCACAGGTCGCCGCAAAAGCTCTTCAGCTCGTGTATTTATCAAACCGGGCAGTGGTAAAATCACTATTAACCAACGCGAATTAGACGTTTATTTCGGTCGCGAAACTTCTCGTATGATCGTACGTCAGCCATTAGAGTTGGTTGAATTAACTGATAAATTAGACCTATACATCACAGTCAAAGGTGGTGGTATTTCAGGTCAAGCGGGTGCAATCCGTCACGGTATCACTCGTGCATTAATTGAATATGATGAAACATTACGTCCAGCATTACGCGCAGCAGGCTTTGTTACTCGTGATGCTCGTCGCGTTGAACGTAAAAAAGTGGGTTTACACAAAGCACGTCGTCGCCCACAATACTCAAAACGTTAATCGTTTCTTATTCAAATACAGTTCAAATGGCAAGTTTTTACTTGCCATTTTTCTTTTCTAAATTTCTTAAATTAATCATTTTCAAGAAAAAATTCAATTTATAATCAATAAGATAGCTTGGTGTATGATAAATTTACTTAGCTATTTCCCTATAAATTATGGTAAAATATTCGCCTTTAATTTTAAATGATCGATAAGTAAAAGGTTAGCGGAGGAATAAAATGAGTAGTGCAGCAAATAAACGTTCAATAATGACCCTTTTTTCCAATAAAGACGATATTTATTGCCATCAAGTTCGCATTGTTTTAGCGGAAAAAGGAGTTGCTTATGAAATGGAAGAAATTGAGCCAGGTTCTGTTTCAGAAGATTTAATGGAGTTAAACCCTTATGGCACATTGCCAACTTTGGTAGATCGTGATTTAGTGCTATTTAATTCTCGTATTATTATGGAATATCTTGATGAGCGCTTTCCACACCCGCCATTAATGCCTGTTTATCCTGTATCGCGCGGTAAAAGCCGTTTATTAATGCTAAGAATTGAGCAGGATTGGTATTCTTTATTAAACCAAATTGAGCAAGGTGATGACGCTGAAAAAGAGCAGGCTGTCAAACAATTAAAAGAAGAATTATTAGCCATTGCACCAATTTTCAACCAAACTCCTTATTTTATGAGCGAAGAGTTTAGCTTGGTAGATTGCTATATTGCGCCGTTATTATGGCGTATGCAGAAATTAGGAATTCAATTTACAGGCGCAGGAAGTAAAGCGATTAAAATTATATGGAACGCGTGTACCAAAGAGATTCTTTCAAGCAATCCGTAGGCGAAGCAGCACCTAAAACCTAATGGATGATAAATAAAAGAGAGTAGTTATGGAACGTAAATTCTCACCGAAACGCCCTTATGTTTTAAGAGCTTATTATGATTGGTTGATAGACAATGATTGCACGCCGTACTTGGCTGTTGATGCCACTTATGCTGGCGTGAAAGTGCCGGTTGAATATGTTAAAGATGGGCAAATTGTGCTGAATATTTCAATGAATGCAACAGGAAACTTGCAATTAACCAATGATTTTGTTCAATTTAATGCACGTTTTCAAGGAATACCGCAAGAAATC
>NZ_PQVI01000132.1 GCF_002921145.1 Avibacterium endocarditidis | reverse complement strand
CGAAAATATAATGGAATTAACCGAAAAAACTTTCCTTTATTCTTGAAGGAATGTGAATTTCGGTTTAACTTTGGGACACCAAAAGAGCAGTTAAAAATATTGCGAAAATGGTGTGAAATTTAGGGCTAATCTACTACAGCCCCTTAATTTATCCCATTATTGTCATAACGTGATAAATATCAGGTAATTCCTTGTTAGCCTAAAATGTAGGAAAAACAACCGCACTTTTATACTTTTACATTGAATATAAATTTTACTTATTTAGGAGAGCATAGGCCTAAATTTCTAGCTCAAATGCTCTCCTTTGGGATTTTTACTATCTTAATTAACGCCAAGACTCATAGAAGCTAAGAGGAGAATTCACATTAAAATATTTTTTGTATTTCAAATGTGATGCTATGTTTGTGATAAGGAATATTTAAGCTGTTACTGTTTACACGTTGATAGTTATAACCTAATGTTGGCATTATCCCCATAAATTGAATATGAGGGGACCAGATTGATGCTGAAAATTGTGTTTCGCGATCCTGCCGTTTGGCATTACCACTTAATCCCCAGTAGAATGGTGCTTGGTAGTTTTTCTGTTCGCGAGCAAGGCGTAAACGAGCGCCAATATTTTGGTTTTGATAGCCTATATTGATATTGGCCCGATATTTTATATATCGATCTTGTGGATAATCGGTGGCATATTTTTTACCTATCTCAGCAGAGATGCCAGCATACCATTTTGAGTTAATTGTCCAAGTGCCACTCAACGATAGATTTTGTGTGTAGTTTGTGAGATGTTTATATTGTTTCTGCCGATACCGTTCAGTTGCATAATTAAATGCAATTTTACTGCGAAAATTGTTCGTCCATTGATATTGCCAGCTGGTTGTTATACCAAAATGATTAGTGTAAGGCTTTTCGGCAAAAATGCGTAGTCCTGTATAAGGCTCTAGTGTAAATTGATGATGATAATTGGCATAGCCGAAAGGCATCGTTATTCGCCCATAAAAATCATTGTATTGGTGATAAGTGCGGTATATTTTGCCGATAAAATCAGTTTGCCATTGAGTATAAAAACCATTTGGCATAAAAAAAGTTTTTTGATTGCCAAATTGATAGCTTAACCCTTTATCTGCAAGGGGCTTTTCGAATGAAAATGAGCCAACTTTTGCTTTATCTGGTGCATTATTAATATTCTTATCATTGAGAAATTCGATTTTAAGATAGTATTTCCATTCTTTACGAGATTGGAGATATTGATCTATTTTCTCTAGTTGAAGACGGAATGGTAGAGAGGGTGTTGATAGATGCTGCTGAACAAGTTTTGAGGCCAGCCAGATTTGTTGATCTAGCAGTAGGCTGTCAATACGATGAAAAATGGCTTTTTCTGAATTAGGCTGGAGTTTTTCTACTTTTGTAAATTGGTTTATGGCTAAGGGATATTGCTGTGTTGATTTTGCTATTAACCCTTTTGCATAAGCGATGATAATTGGGCTTGGGTTAGCACTTGTTTCATAGATAGGAAGAATTTTTGTCAGTAGTGGAATATGTTCTTGCTGAACTGCAATGTTTATTACTCTTTGTAGTAATTCAGGCGCATAACGCAATTGCTCTGCCTTAATTTTACGGGGTTCTGAAGAGGATTTTGGGGTATCTTGCCAATAAGAGGAAGAATTATGAATATTGATAGCCTCGTAATTTAATTCAGGGGCTTCTTTTATAGTTATATCTTGTGGTAAAGCCCATACTTGACTCGATAGAGTAAGGGGAATAATTAGGAATATTATTTTTTTCATTGCTCATTACTCAATAAAATGCAGTATGCCTATGGCATACCGCATTTAATCACTTATTAAAATTTAATTTCTAGTCCTGCAAAAAAGTTACGTCCAGGGGCGGCTACGACAGAGTAGTTTGGGGTATCTAAATTAGTTTCTAAACTGCCATTCCATACTGTTTGTCGAGCAGACTCCCAAGTCACATAGCGATAATTAAATAAATTGTAGATACCAGCTCGGAATGTCATATATTTATTAAATTGATAATGTCCTGTGAGATCCGCAATAATCCAAGATTTTGTTTTAATATGAGAACGGCTTTCTTCTATCACGCCTAACGGTGAGCTATCTTGAGCCACAAGCTCCCCACTATCTTTTCCTTTCGAATAGGTTGTAACGAAGTTGAGTCCCCATTTTTCTTCTGGTGAGAGGTAGGATAGTCCATATACCAATCGTAGCGGTTGAAGAGAATCAAGGGAGTATGCTCTTCCTTCATATTTTTCAGGCATTTTAGCTGGCCCGCCAATTTGCTGTGTTTTACTGATTTTAGCAAATAGATTAAGCCCTTCAGGGAAACGCGCCCATAAACTATAGAGATCTAAATTCGCGCTAATATCATAGCCACGCACTTTGATATCTTGTGTATTGTAATAGAATAAATCGCCTCGCCCTTGTCCCGTAGGTTGTTTTAAAGAAGCGAGTGCAATCATATTTTTATAAGTTGCCCAGAAATAGCTACTTTTTAGACGTAATGCTTTGTATTCAAATTCAGCGCCTATTTCTTGGTTGCGAGAGTACTCTTTATCTAATTTTCCTTGGACTGAATGACCGTTAGCATTAAGCGTTGGCCCTAATTGTTCGTAAACAGAAGGCACTCTAAATCCACTACTATTGCGATAAGTGAAGGCTAATGGCTCGATAATTTGGTATTTGACACCAAAATCCCAAGAGAGGTTTTGATATTTACTTTGCTTGAATTGAATAGAACGTTGTTGCTCCTCAAGGGTTGGGTTACCTTTAAATTGATAGTGATCATAACGTAATGCACTAGAGATAAACCATTTTTCCCCTAGTGTGATGGAATCGCTGATACCAATAAAATAATGGCGACTTTTTATTGGGGTAATTGGGTGAAAATCACTATGCTGATTACTATCAAGTTCAATAGGCCCTGAGGCGACACGCTTATAAATGATATCGCTAAAGCGATCATAATCATAAAAATGATGTTTACTAAATATAGATCCGAGAACAACGCGGGTATCATGTCCTGCTTCTCCCCATTCCCAGAGCTTATTTAAATTGAGATCTAAACGATAGTCTGTTTGTTTGCTATTAACGATATGATGCCAAGATTTTTGCCCATCTTCAGTTGCCCAGCAATTCGCATCGACTGAAGGCCACTTAGCACAATTTAGACGTTTCACTTCTGATTGCATAATCAGATCACGCTTATCAAAACGAACCACCGCAGAGTTTAGCCAAGAGGCTTCATCTTTTGCATCAAAGTGGTACTCTAATCCAATTCTATTATTTTGATGTGTATCAAAATAAAATTGTGAAGGGGTATATTGAATCCGTTTTGTTGATATTTCATCATAGAAAGGGGATTCAGAGTAGAGTACGCCATTAATCAGATGCTTCTCTCGACCATTATAATAGTTTGGGCGCTGCATTTCGCGCATTTTATATTGTTGTTTAGTCCGATTTATTACGATACCTAAGTAATGTTGTGGGGTAAAATGCCAGCCAAATTTACTGAGTAATGAATCACTTTCATAATCGAGTGGATTCGGGATACGGCGACGTACTCCACTAACTTCTTCCATACTCACCCAACGTCCTTTTTATTCATAATAGGATCGACAGGATCGGCGTAATTAGCAATGAAAAGGCTTCCTTTATAAAGATTTTTATGAGCTTGAACTTCATGACCATTACGATGAGAATATTGCACAAATCCATCGAATTTCCCAGCTCGGAAAGCGAGTCCACCACTGTATAATTTACGCTTATCTTTAGAGGTATAGTCGGCTTTAAAACGGCCACCTATGGATTGATCGGGCTGTAAAAAATCATCAACATTTTTTGTTTCCATTGATACCGCACCGCCTAATGCGCCACTACCCGATTCTGCAGATGATGCCCCTTTTCGCAGATCAAGAAGTCGAAGATCTTCATATTCAACATCATTTTTTGAAGAGGCTGATAACATTGAAAATGTACCGCTCGCATCATGTCTTTTTAAGGTTGATGAAGCACCTAATCCATCTAGATCAATGGCTACGCGATCTTGGTCAACACCGCGTATAGAGAATCCCCGCGTTGTTCCTCGTCCTCCTGCTTCGGTAATGGAGATGCCGGGATCGTAGCGGGTGATATCGCGAATGTTTTCTATTTGCTCATTTTGTATTTGAGCCTGATTCTTGCGTACCTCTCCTAAGCCTGAAACGTTTTGTTTCTGTTTTTCAAATTTTTCTTTAACATAAATTGTCTCTAGTGTTGTGGAATCAGGCTCTTCTAAAACATTTTGTTGATTATTAGCTTGAGCATAAAGTGCGGTACAAAAAAGACAAAAAACGAATTTATTCTGTTTATTAGAAAAATAGTGTTATTTGCTGACATTGTCATTTCCTTTTATTGTTGAATTTGTTTCCCACCAAAAACGGCACCGAAAGTTTTGTCTTCTTTGATTACAGTTCCCCCAATTTCATTGGCGTTTGTACCGTAAAAATGACCAACGACATTTGCTTCACCAGTAATAACAGAACCAGATCCCGTAGTATTACCATCGTGTACGGCGAGATTTGCTTTTCCAGTAAAGCCATTGTCTGTTATAGCGAGGTTTTCAAATTTTACGGCTGGCGTTTCGCCATTATTTTTCAATTCGCCCGATACTTGGTGAGTAGCAAAATTTGCTGTAAATTCAGCATCTTGATAACGTCTTGATACATTAGTAGCTTGACCTTTACCAAATCCATACCAATGCCCGAGGTATTTTACTTCACCAGTTGAAGGAATTTCAGAAATAGGCGTAACATAGCCTTGTACAAATAGATTACCTCTCTTATCAGTTTGATTATCTACTTGTTTTATTTCGTGGTTTTCAATGCCAAAACGTAAAAAGGTAAAATTTCCGCAGCATATATTGTCTGTTTTAGTGGTATCTAAATTAACCAAAATGCCATCAATTTGAAGCGTATTAATATCGCCAGAAAATTTTGCGATTGTGGTTTATTTTCAGCAAAGGTGCTTCTATCTCCTTCATTAGTGAAAGAGAGGGTTTGAGCATTTAGACGCTTACCGTCAGTTTCAACCCCTTCTTCTGAATTTTGCTTGGCCGCAAAAACGCCAGCGAAATGATTGTTTTCTGACCATACTCGTCCCGCTAATTGTTCTGCCTTTTTACCTGCAAAGGAGCCTAATACTTTTGCGTTTTCGGGTAATGGGGGATTGCTATTTCCTTCATTAACAAAGAGGGTGGTCTGACTATTTTTTGTAGCATTATACGGAAACCATTTTCTGTAATTGTTGCATTAATATCATAAACAATTCGTTTATTATTTTATCAATGGCATCAAGTTGTCCGCTTACTGTTTTACTTGAAAAGTCAACAGTAAAACAGCTTTGTTTGTTTTGATGTTCCTCCAGCTTGCTGGCCAGTTTCGTGGTATGAACCACTACCACTACTTTTTTCTGGGGTATAGGTTGCATATTCCCAAACACCGTTATAAGTTACTTTTCCTTTCACCGGCATATCCATTGTTTTTTCGCGAATGGCATAAAAATATTGTTATAGCTTTGCCCTCTAGGAAGAACGGTTTTGGGATCTTGTTCAATTAATTCAATAAAACCGACTTTTGCATCACCATACTCTGTAATTTTGAGATAAATGTAATTAACACGATCTTCTGTAGAATAAAAAACCAAGGTTGTGCCTTTCTCTTTGTCCTCTATAGGAAAGACTTGTGAAATATCTTTCACCGCTCTTTTCCATACTTTTTTGCCATTTTCATCAATAACTTGAATAGACTCTGAATGGGCTTGATGATCTTGAGTGAGAGGATAATCCCCTTTAAATAATAGAACATCATAATCTGCTGGATTAAGGTTAGTGCGTGTATCGCTAATGATGCGTTTTGGGTTTTTACATATTCATAATCACTATTCATTACAAAAACATCTCCGCCTCCGCCAGCTCCCCAAGGGGTTGTGGCTACCCAAGCCATTTCACTTAGATCCTCTGGTGCAGGAGATTCTAGTTTTTTGCCGTTATTTTCATTGACATAACTAGGTTTAGCAGGCTGATTATCAGTAATAACATTAGGTGGGTTAGCATTCTCCACTTCAAATCCACCGCCGCCAGAAGCACAGCTTATGCAGAATAATGAACTGAGCGTGCATAGAATAGTTTTCTTCATTTCCATAAAACATCTCCTTATTAGTAATAATTCTCATTAATATTATTATAAATAAGAATTATTATCAAAAAATATTTTAAGAATGAGGAAGATTCTATGAAATGCTATTTCAATAATGCTTAGTGGTGATATTTATAGATATGATGAATGAGGTGCATAGATCTTAGCTATGCACCCTGAGGAGAAGTGAATGCTATTGAGTTGAAATTCCCTTATGTTTTAACAAGGCATCTAATTGCGGTTCTCTGCCGCGGAAGCGTTTGAATAACGCCATTGGCTCTTCTGAACCACCACGGGTAAGAATTTCATCAAGGAAAGATTGTCCGGTTACGGGGTTGAAAATGCCTTCTTCTTCAAAACGCGAGAACGCATCTGCCGATAGCACTTCCGCCCATAAATAGCTGTAATAGCCCGCGGCATAACCGCCGGCAAAAATATGGCTAAAGCTATGCGGATTTCTTGCCCAATCCACACCTTTGATGACGGCAACGTCATCTTTTACCTGTTTTAAGGTGTCTAAAATTTGGTTGGGTTGGTTCGCATCAAAATAATGATGCAAACGGAAATCAAATAGCCCAAATTCAAGCTGACGTAACACGAACATTGCCGCTTGGAAGTTTTTCGCTTTAAGCAACTGTTGCAATTTTTCTTTGGTAGCGGTTCGCCCGTTTCATAATGCCCTGAAATAAAGGCAAGCGCCTCTTCTTCCCAACACCAGTTTTCTAAGAATTGGCTTGGTAATTCCACTGCGTCCCAAGGCACGCCATTAATGCCCGCCACATCTGCGATATCAATTTGCGTGAGCATATGATGAATACCGTGTCCAAATTCGTGGAATAAGGTGGTGACTTCATCGTGAGTGAAAAGCGCAGGTTTATCACCCACTGGTGCGTTAAAGTTACAAGTGAGATAAGCCACTGGCTGTTGAATTGTGCCATCGACTTTACGGCGGCGACCAACACAATCGTCCATCCACGCACCGCCACGTTTATTTTCACGGGCGTATAAGTCTAAATAAAAACTACCGCGCACTTGATCTTGGCTATCAATCAAATCAAAGAAACGTACATCTTTATGCCAAGTGTCCACATCAAAACGTTCAACAGCACGAATGTTGAATAAGCGTTTAATCAGCTCAAATAAGCCTGAAAGTACGCGATCTTCGGGAAAATAAGGGCGAAGTTCTTCATCATTAATGGCGTATAAATGTTGTTTTTGTTTTTCGCTGTAAAACGCAATATCCCAAGGCTCAAGTGCGGTAATATTAAAGTGAGTTTTACAAAACGCTTCTAATTCCGCTAATTCTTGTTGTCCTTGTGCTTTGGAACGGCTTGCCAAATTATCGAGGAAATCCAACACTTGTTGCGGATTTTCAGCCATTTTAGTGGCAAGAGAAAGTTCGGTGTAATGCTCAAAATCAAGCAATTTCGCCAACTCAACGCGCAAAGTTAAGATCTCTTGCATAATGACGGAATTATCCCATTTCCCTGCATTCGGGCCTTGTTCTGAAGCACGAGTTACAAAAGCGCGATACATTTCTTCACGCAATTGACGGTTTTCACAATAGGTCATCACCGGCAAATAGCTTGGAAACTCAAGAGTGAAGCGATAACCTTCTAGCCCTTTGCTTTCTGCAGATTGTTTTGCCGCTTGTAAAGCACTTTCTGGCAAGCCTGCCAATTCATTTTTATCCGTGATAACCTTATCCCAGCCCATTGTGGCATCTAGCACATTATTGCTAAATTGTGAGCTTAATTCAGATAAACGCGCCACGATTTCACCATAGCGTTTTTGTTTTTCGGCTGGCAAAGAAATGCCAGACAATTTGAAATTGCGCAACGCATTATCAATGGCTTTCTTCTGTGCCACGCTGTAGGTTTCATATTCGGGGCTATTTTTAAGCTGTAAATAGGCTTGGTATAAGCCTTCGTGTTGCCCTAACCAAGTGCTATATTCAGAAAGCAATGGCAAGCAAGCTTGATAGGCTTCACGCAATTCAGGGCTATTTTTCACCGCATTTAAGTGGCTCACAGGCGACCAGGCTTTGCTTAAGCGATCG
>NZ_PQVI01000131.1 GCF_002921145.1 Avibacterium endocarditidis | reverse complement strand
TTTCTTTTTGAACTCTTTCTTTTTGAACTCTTTCTTTTTGAACTCTTTCTTTTTGAACTCTTTAAGAGAAAATCAATAACCCGATTGATACACCAATTCGGCTAATTTCACAGCCATTAAGGCGAGGTTAAAGCGTTGTTCGTCTGCCACTGACCAAAATTCGATGCCATTTTCCACCGCACTTTCTCGCTGATTAAGATTGCTGATGTGCAGTTTGACTTCACTTTCACCGTTTTCATTTTCGCCATTAATTACAGGGGTAATTTGGCTTTCTGGGTGGTATTCAATCAAGCTATTTTGTTGCCACATTTCTGCTACGGCTTCACTGGCCACATCATAATCAAAAAAGGCGCTGACTTGTTGGGCAAGGCCGTAAAATACAGGAACTTGAATTTGGTGGAACACTACATTATCAAGCTGTGGGAAAATTTTCTGCACTTGCGCGCTCAAATTCGCACTTTTTACAGGGAAAACATCAAAGGCTAGGCGCTGAACATTTTCATCTAAAGGGATACCATTTAATAGTTGTGCAGTTTGCCCTGCAAGTTGCGCCACTTTTTCATCGCCCATATAAGAAGCTGGCAGAAGCGAGCTGACAACCATTTGTTTTAATGGATAATTTTGCAAAATTTCACTCAATGGCAGAATACTTTGGGTTACTTGCGGATTAGGTAAAGAAACAATGTTACGTTGTCGCAACTCCACTAATTGTGCGTCATTAACCGTTGGGATCACCAGTGGTACATCAGGTAAACTGGCACAAAGCCCGAATAGATCAATCACCACACAGCCTGCTTCTGCGGCTTTCGCTAAATGGCTGGCAGCGGACACTTCGCCTGCGAAAAACACATAATTGAAAGTTGCCCAATCCACTTCATCTGGCACAATTTGTGCCACCGCTTTATTATTAAAACGAATGCCTTGTTCTTCGTTAAATGGAAAAATTTCCACCACGGATAGCTGGTCTATTTCTAGCTGGCTTTGTTCTAAGCATTCAGCCAGTTTTTCGGCTAATTCAAATTCTGCCGCAATCGCAATTTTTAACATTTTTTCTCTCTCGATAATCAGCGTAAAATAAGCGTTATATTTTACCGAATTCTGACAGGAAAAGAAAATGACACCCGCTATTGATTTATTAAAAAACAAAAATCCCTTTTGTGCTTCATCATTACGATCACGATCCCAATAATACGCATTTTGGCGATGAGGCGGCGGAAAAATTAGGCATTCCGCCAGAGCAATCCTTTAAAACCTTGCTTGTGGCGGAAAATGGCGATCAGAAAAAGCTCGCTTGTTTTGTGCTTCCTACGGCAAATATGCTGAACTTAAAGAAAGCGGCAAAAGCCATTGGCGTGAAGAAAGTGGAAATGGCGGATAAAGATGCGGCACAGAAAAGTTCAGGTTATTTAGTGGGGGGAATTAGCCCTTTAGGACAAAAAGAAAACTGAAAACGGTGATTGCTCAATCTGCCTTAAATTTTTCACAAATTTATGTTTCGGGTGGTAAACGCGGTTTAAGTGTGGAACTCGCACCGCAAGATTTAGCTGATGTATTGCAAGCCAGTTTTGCGGATATTGTGGACGATACAGAATAAACAAGCAAAATAAAAAGGCTCAAGCGCAAAAGGGTAACGCCTGAGCCAATAAGGGAATTGGTTCCAATTAATATTACAATAATATCATCATTAAAACGCTGAAGTATCTTGGAATAAGCCGACTTTAAGATCATTGGCGGTATAAATTACGCGCCCGTCCACTTCAACTTCACCGTCTGCTAAGCCCATCACTAATTTGCGGTTTACCACACGTTTCATATTAATGCGGTAAATCACTTTTTCGCTGTTGGCAAAATTTGCCCAGTGAATTTCACTTCACCAACGCCTAAGGCTCTGCCCTTTCCTTTGCCACCGATCCAGCCCAGATAGAAACCGACAAGTTGCCACATTGCATCTAGCCCTAAACAACCCGGCATAACAGGATCGCCAATAAAATGGCAACCAAAGAAAGGAAGATCAGGGCGAATATCTAATTCCGCTTCAATGTAACCTTTCTCAAAATCGCCACCTGTTTCATTCATTTCCACAATGCGATCCATCATCAACATTGTGGGTGCGGGGAGCTGTGGGCCTTGTTCGCCAAATAATTCACCACGTCCTGATGCCAATAGATCCTCATAGCTGTAGCTACTTTTTTTATTTGGTGTACAACTGTCCATCATTTTTGTTTCCTTCTATGTATAAAAATACGCAACGTATCAATTTATTCCGCATAATATCAGGATTAGAAGAAAATAGATATAGCTAACACTTGTTCGCTCAACTTGTCCGATCAGTGAGTAAATTATTCAATTTTGAGAAATAAAAAAGGCGAACATCGCTGCTCGCCTAAATAAAATATAGAAAAATCTCACCGCACTAAGATGATCAAAGTCTGACACAAAGTGCGGTGCAAAAATTTAACTTTTTCGCCCCAATAACCAATGCCAAAAACCGCTTTTTTGTTGTTCCGAATGGGTGTTTAAACGTTGGCTAATCAGCTCGCTCAATGGCTGATTTTGTTCTTTGTAAGTGCTATCTTCCTCAACTAACAAATGGCGTTTAAACAGTATTTCACAGGCTTGGAACACATCATCTACCGCCCAAATGGAAAATTGCTGATTTTATTTTTCACCGCACTTATCACAGCTTCCGATAAACTCAGCTGATTTAACACCGCAGAAGGCACAATCACCCCTTGCTTGCCCGTTAAACCCCGTTTTTCACAAATGGCAAAGAAGCCTTCAATTTTTTGATTTACACCGCCCACGGAATGCACCAGCCCAAATTGGTCGATTGCCCCTGTAATAGCAATAGATTGCGGCAAGGGCTGCAATGCCAAGGCACTGGCCAGCACGCAGAAACACGCAAGCGAAGCGCTATCGCCGTCAATTTCACTATAAGATTGCTCGAAAACAATAGACGCAGAAAACGGCAGTTGAGTGGGCAAATCTAAAATATTTGCTAAACACACTTCAGCAATCATTGTGCCTTTACTGTGTATATTACCTGCCAGCTCATTTTTGCGCTCGACATCAATCACTTCCCCCTTCGCCAAGCTGAACAATACAGCTAATCCGCGATGGCTCACCAAAGGAAACTGGGCTACCAGGGTATTCAATCACTGAAAGTCCATTAATTTGCCCCACCGCTTCGCCTTGGGTTGCCACATAAATTTGTTCGTGCAGAATATCCGCATAGGTTTGTTGTTGCAAAAAGCCCTGCTGTTGCTGTTTGGCTTGAAAATATTGCTCAAATTGCACCGCACTTAATTCATTGCATTGTGCCAACGTGCGCGTGTTACTCAATATCTCTTTTAGCTTTAACGGCGAAATATTAATACAATGACGATCCTCACTTTCTCGCACCAAAAGCTGATAGAGTCGATTCATTCCGTCCGTGGTGAGCTGAATACCAAGCTGTTTCGCATAAGATTGTACATAACCTTTCCATTGCTGTTGCGTTTGCTCGCTATCAAGGGAAAAATAGCTTTCAATTTCGCCGTAATCGGCAAGCTGATAAAGGCTTTCGTCTAATTCTTCTAATAACGCCAATTGCGTGCGATCCCCCAATAAAATCACTTTTAATGCCAGATCGTAACTGGGAATATCACAAGGCAGCGGTTTATAAGGATGTAAAGATTGCCAATGGAAATGCTGTTCACTCAAAAGCTGTTTTAAGCGTTCCCACAAGCCCACCTGCGTTAATAAAGGCTCAACACTTAAAATCAACACACCACCGTTTAACTGATGCACCAAGCCACTTTGTAACGCTATCTGTTGGCCATTTGAACGGACATTACCGAATAATCGTTGTTGATCATAATAGATCGCACTCGCCACTTGTTTTTTCGCGGCAAAATTATCTTCCACGCTGGTCGCATTTTGCAACGTAATTTTAGGCAATGTTTGCTCAGAACCTTGCTCAATATGATAATGCACGCCTTTTAAAGACAAAGGTTGTGGCTGGAACTGGCTGATAAATTTTTCCAGCAGCACCGCATATTCCCCTTGCTGATCGGCTTTTAGCACTAATAAAGTGCGGTCAGAATTTTGCAAGAATTGCGAAACGCTCGCGCGGGCGCGCGATTGTAGGTCAAAAAAATCAATAGATTGCGGAAAATCTGCTTGCCCTGCTAACTCAGGACGCAAATTCTGCCAAGATAAAACTTGATTAAATAATGCAGGCAAAGTGTGTGGCTCTCTTTGGGTAATAGTTGAAAAGGTGGATTATTAAGAAGATTTTTGAATAATCTGAGTAAGAAGTTCTTTGAATGCAGTTACCTCACTTGAATATGAAATGAGAAAAGCAATAAATGTAATAATTGCTGTTGATGCAGCAATTACAAAACCCGCCGCGGCTTTATACCATTTACGTTCCTCAACAACTTTGTCAAGTTTATGACTAATTTCAATTAAGGTTTTTTCCATTGTTTTAAAATCTGCTTTGAGCTCTCCAATATCTTCTTTTACTTCACTTATTTTTCCTTCAATAGCAACCAGCTCTTCTTGTCTTCCTTTTAGCTCAGTATAAGTTGAGGCATAGGTGCTAACAACGGTGCCAATCACTAATGAGCGCTCATAATTTGTTTTCATTGCCTTGTTTCTCCATTTTATGAAGTCTATCCTGCAACATTTTTATCATTTCATTTGTGCTTGCAAAAATATCTTTTTGATGCTCAGGTGCAATACTATCGGAAGTAATCATTTGAGTTTTTACGTCATCTAATAGCCATACAATATCTTGTATCACCTTTTCAGAACTCTGCTGTGTAGATAATGGCAACACAATCCCTCGTAAAACGAGATCTAACCCTAACACTCGGTTAAAAAGGGAGAGATAGCGTTCCTCATTATAACGCGTAAATCGCTCAAACTCCGCTCTAGAAATGTAATCAGACATAGAATTCTCCTCAATAATCTATCGCATTTTGCAATAAATAGTATAGATTGTAAAGAATAATGCGTTTCCTCACTTTACCAAAACTAATCTCTCCATTGATATAAATGAGAAAAATTTACTAGCGAAAAAAATCGAAACAGCGTAAACTTATACAGAGTTACCCCGTAACGGAGTTTGAGGAAATACGATGAAATACCAAAAGCTAGAAAATCAAGAAGCACACTGGAAATGGCTCTATTTAACCAAAAAGCCCGTGAAGGGGAGCAAATTACGCGTTATGAAGAGCGCAGTTTGCAACAAGAAATGGTACGCCGTTTAATTGCCGCGCAAAATAATGCGGCGGAAACGGAAGAATGGGTGAAAAGCCATCTTTCGCCTAATTTAGTGGTGAAATTAGACCAAGCGATTCGTGCGCGGCGTAAGCGTTTTTTCAATGCGGAAAAGCAAACTACTAAGAAAAAATCTATTGATTTGGAATATTCTGTTTGGTTGCGCTTATCAAGATATGCTAAGAAAATGAAAATGACCCTGTCTGAAACCATCACTTATATGATTGATGAGCGGGAAAGCAAAGCAGCCTATGAGCATCAAATGTCGGCAATGAAAGAGGGGTTGAAGGATTTATTGAAAAAATAGACCGCACTTTTCCCTCTATACAATGATGATGAAATTGAAAGTGCGGTGGGATTTTACGGTATTTTTCAAACGTCTGTTTAGACTAAATTCAGGCAAAAAATAAGCCTCCAAATCTGGAGGCTATTTTATTCCTTGAGTTAGTCGATAAGCCGGGTTCTGTCGTTGAACAATCATTCATCTAGGCGTTTGTTCGCACAAACGCTCAAGCAACCTACCCGAACTCTGAGCGGGCCACCCATTGAGTTCCTATTTGGTCTTGCTACGAGTGGAGTTTACCCTGCTGTGAAATGTTACCACTCACACGGTGCGCTCTTACCGCACCCTTTCACCCTTACCTGATCTCAAACGAGCCATCGGCGGTCTGCTCTCTGCTGCACTTGTCGTAGGCTTTCGCCTCCCAGACGTTATCTGGCACTCTGCCCTATGTAGCCCGGACTTTCCTCTCGTCTATTTGTCCCACTAGGTCGTTTATACAAACGGTTTAGGGCTTCAATAAACCAGCGATTGTTTGGCTAACTCAGGGCGAGAGTATAGCGGAATATCAAACAAATGCAAGAAAACTCAGATAAATGACTGCTAGAGTTCGCAAAAAACTTACGCTAAAATAACCGCACTTTTGCTGAATATAAAAGGGGCAACAATGGATTATCTCAAAATCGCACAAGACACCCTTGCGGTGGAACAAAAAGCCTTGCTACAACTAAGCCAGCGTTTAGATGAACAATTTAACCAAGTGGTGGAATTAATTCTAAATTGCGAAGGGCGTTTGGTGGTAGGCGGAATTGGTAAATCAGGTCTGATCGGTAAGAAAATGGTGGCGACCTTTGCTTCCACAGGCACGCCAAGTTTTTTCCTGCACCCGACAGAAGCCTTTCACGGCGATTTGGGAATGCTCAAGCCCATTGATATTGTGATGTTGATTTCCTACAGCGGCGAAACCGATGATGTGAATAAACTGATCCCGAGCTTAAAGAATTTTGGTAATAAAATCATTGCCTTAACTAGCAATAAGCAATCTACCCTTGCAAAACACGCCGACTATGTGCTGGATATTACGGTGGAGCGGGAAGTCTGCCCGAATAACCTTGCGCCCACCACCTCGGCACTGGTTACCCTTGCCTTGAGCGATGCCCTCGCCGTTGCGCTCATCACCGCAAGAAATTTCCAACCTGAAGATTTTGCGAAATATCACCCAGGCGGAAGTTTAGGCAAACGCTTGTTATCCCGCGTGAAAGATCAAATGCAAACCAAATTACCCATCGCGCAGCTCACCACCTCATTTACTGATTGCTTAACCATTATGAATGAGGGGCGTATGGGGGTTGCGATTGTTATGCAAGACAATGAATTGAAAGGCATTATCACTGATGGTGATATTCGCCGAACACTCACCCGCAATGGCGCGGACGCACTCAGCAAAACTGCGCAAGAATTAATGACTTCTCAACCTAAAACCATCAACGCAAATTGCTATTTAGCGGAAGCGGAAAACTTTATGAAAGAAAACAAAATTCATTCATTAATCGTGTTAGATGACGCTAAAAATGTGGTAGGTTTAATTGAATTTTCGAGCTAATACTATGATTTCAAACGAACAATTACAAAATATCAAACTCGTGATCTCCGATGTGGACGGTGTACTCACAGACGGTTTACTTCACTATGATGCCAACGGTGAAGCATTCAAAAGTTTCCACGTTCGTGATGGATTGGGTATTCGTATGTTAATGGAAAATGGCGTGCAAGTTGCCGTGCTTTCAGGGCGAGATTCCCCGATTTTACGCAAGCGCATTGCCGATCTTGGGATTAAACTGTTCTTTTTAGGCAAATTAGAAAAAGAAAGCGCCTGTTTTGAATTAATGAAACAAGCTGGCGTAAGCCCCGAAGAAACCGCATTTATCGGCGATGATAGCGTGGATCTACCCGCTTTTGCGGTGTGCGGATTAGCCTTTGCCGTAGGCGATGCGATGGATTATGTACAAGATTGTGCCGACTATGTGCTACAACGCCACGGCGGACAAGGTGCATTTCGTGAAATGTCTGATATGATTATGCGCGCGCAAGGCAAAAGTGATGCCTTTGCCACCGCACAAGGTTTCCTTAAAACCGTAGAAAATATGGCGCAGTAAAACAAAAAACGGTCTAAGCTAGACCGTTTTTCTATCGCTAAGACAGCAAAATATATTCCAATTTCACCTCTCCCAAATAAGCCAATAATTCTTCTGCCATTTTTTGATAAGAAAGGGTTAAAGGCTGTTCAACCATCACTACACGCTGAATATTTTCCACCTCATTGCCACTTAATAATAGATAATTTAATGCCACTTGTAAGGCAGGCAAGGTTGGGTTGAATGCCGCATTTTCAGCATAGCGACCAGAAAAAATTTGTTGATCTTGAAGCTGAATTGCAACGCCTGAATAGCTTTGCGAATAAGGCGCGTGAGCTTGATTAGCGGCACTTAGCGCTGCCAAAATAACGGGATCTTCTGTGCGATAATTTAAACCATTATGACGTTCATCAAATAATCGGCAGGTAATATCCAAGTCTTTTGGACCAAAAGAATCTGGCAAATATTTGTGCAGCAAATTATTCTGGCTATGCGGCAAATGAATATGCAGGGTTTCCGCACTATTTAATTCATTCATAAACTGACGGCAATGTCCACACGGGGTATAGTTTACTGTTACGTCAGTCAATTTCCGTTCTCCACGCATCCACGCGTGAGCAATCGCACTTTGTTCCGCGTGAATAGTTTGTTGAATATTGGTAGCACAAAACTCTTGGTTTGCCCCGAAATAAAGACTGCCACTTTCCCCTGTAACCACCGCCCCTACGCTAAAATGAGAAATCGTAGGATTGGCATAACTTGCACTAATCGGCAATAAAAGTAGGGCGAAGTCTTTGGCGCTTAATTGATATTTTTCGCAAAGATGATTCACCACAAACTGCGGTAAAAAGCCTTGGAAATGCTGTTCTGCAAGAATATGCCATAAATCTTGGGCGAGTTGTTGATTTTCTAATAATCCCAATGATTGCTGAATGCGATCTGAAATGTGTTGCTGAAGATGATTTTTCATACTGCTTTCTCCTTTCAAGCTAAAACTCTCGCTATCATAGTGCAGAATAGAGGAAAAATCTTAAAGAAAAGTTAATTTTGTGAGCTTAATCAAATATTTATTCAGATTTAAAGTGCGGTAAAAATTCAAATTTTCCACCGCACTGATAAAAACAAGCCTTTCACTTGTTCTTCACTAATGTTCGCGATAATCATTCGCCTGTTGTAATAGTTGGCGGCTTTCTTTTAAGAATTGTTCAGAATAATCGCCGAACCAATCGCGTACTTGTTCGAAAGCTTGGATAAAGCCTTGTTTGTCGCCTTGTTCAAAGAATTTCAGGCTTTCTTCATAGCTTTGTTTTAGGCTTTCGATCACTTCAAGGTTTTCTGGTTTATCCATAATAATGTCCGCATAGAGTGCGCCGTCTTGGGCGAATAGGCGTCCGATCATAGCCAGTTCTAAGCGGTAAATTGGCGAAGATAAGGCTAACAATTTCGCCAATTCCACAGGTTGTTTGGATAAATGCAGACCGTTGGCAAAGGTAGCAAAGTGGCGTAAGGCTTGAATGTAAGTCATACTTTGATCGTGTTCGGCGGCGTCCACTTGATAAATTTTCGCACCCCAAATGCTGATTTGATCTAATAGCCATTGATAGCGTTCTAGATAACGCCCATCACAACGCACTACCACTTGTTTTGCCATACTTGCAATATCTGGCCCGAACATTGGGTGCAAGCCCACCACTGCCCCTTTATGCACTTCCAGCATTTTGGCAAGCGGGGCTTTTTTCACCGAGGTGAGATCGGTGAGCAACATATTTTCTGTTAAATAAGGTGCAAGACGTTCAATGGTTTCCACCGTGTTTACGATAGGCACAGACACAATAACCACATCTGCACCCGATAAAATCTGCGCGGCGTTGTCCCAATCGTTTCGCCCTAAACTTTCTACTTGATAACCCGAAAGTTGCAGATAACGTGCGAATAATCCGCCCAGCTTGCCTTTTCCGCCCACAATCACAATTTTTTTGATGTTGGGATTAACGGTTTTAAAGCCGAATTGATTTTCTCTGGTGTAAGATTCGCGCATTAAACGGCGTAGTACATCTTCGATTAAATCAGGCGGTACGCCAAGTTTTTCTGCTTCTTGCCGTCTTGCTTGCAACATTTCTGCTTCACGATTTGGTACATAAATGGGTAAGCCGTGTTGATGTTTGATTTCCCCCACTTTTTTTACCAATGCCAAGCGTTTTGCGAATAATTGCAATAATTCTTGATCCAGTGTATCAATTTCTGTACGCAGTTCTTTTAGGGCGTCCACGTTATTGTCCTTATTTCTTTACAGTCTGATGATTTTTGCCAGTTATTTTTTGCTCAATGCTTGTGCCATTTGACGTAATAATTGCTCGCTGGTTTCCCAATCAATGCAAGCGTCTGTAATTGACACACCATATTTCATTTCGCTGACTGGCTGTTCAGCACTTTGATTGCCCGCGTTGATATGGCTTTCTAGCATCACACCAATGATGGATTTATTACCATTAGCGATTTGCTGTGTAACATCTTCTGCCACAATCGGCTGACGGCGGTAATCTTTATTCGAGTTGCCGTGACTGCAATCCACCATAATCGCAGCTTCTAAGCCTGCTTTTTGTAATTCTTGTTCAGCTTGTTGAATAAATTCCGCTTGGTAATTTGGCGCTTTTCCACCACGCAGAATAATGTGTCCGTTTGGATTGCCTGCGGTGTTGAGCAAATTCACCTGCCCTTGCTGGTTGATGCCTATAAAGCTATGCCCCATTGCTGACGCTTTCATCGCATTAATCGCAGTGGCAATGCTACCGTCTGTACCATTTTTAAATCCCACCGCCATTGATAAGCCAGATGCCAGTTCACGGTGAGTTTGTGATTCGGTGGTTCTTGCGCCAATGGCTGACCAGCTGAATAAATCTGCCATATATTGTGGCGTGATCGGATCAAGTGCTTCAGTGGCAAGTGGCAAGCCCATTTCTGCCAGCTCTAACAAAAGCTCACGCGCAATGTGCAAACCGTGTTCCACATCGAAACTGCCATCAATTTTCGGATCGTTAATTAAGCCTTTCCAACCCACGGTGGTACGCGGTTTTTCAAAATACACGCGCATAACAATGTACAGCTCGTCTTTTAGCTCATCAGATAAAGCTTTCAAACGTTTTGCGTAATCCAACGCAGAAAGGGGATCGTGAATCGAACAAGGGCCGATCACCACTAATAAACGGTTATCTTTTTTATGAATGATATTGGCAATATCAGCGCGCGATTGCTCAATTTGATGACGTAAATGCTGCGGTAACGGTAATTTTTCTTTCAGTTCACTTGGCGTGATTAGCACTTTTTCATTAACAATATTTACATTATGAATACTGTCTTTGTGATTTACATTGTTCATTTTTCTTTCCTACTCAAAATTAAAGTGTAAATTTTTATATACAATATATGTAACGCATAAATTACACTTAAACTAAAGCAAATTCAACTTGTTTTACAAGGAATTTACAAAATAGTGCGAAATTTCTGCCAAACAGGTAGCACATTTTCTGGCAATTCAAGAGAACGTCCTAATTCAATCCAACCACAAGGAAAATGGAAATCCGACCCAACAGAGCCAAGCAAACCTTGTTCAAGCGCCCAGCGTGCGAGCAATAAGCGTTGATCTTTGGTTTGCCCGCAGCCAGAAACCTCAATGACATCGCCCCCACTTTGGGCAAAATCCGCAATCAGTTTTTTGAGCCATTTGGTGGTTAAGGTATAGCGCAATGGGTGCGCTAACACCGCCACACCACCTGCTTGGTGAATAATGTCAATCGCGCTAGGAATATCCACCCATTCCGCTTTTACATAAGCTGACTTCCCTTGCCCTAGATAACGTTTGAAAGCCTGATTAATATTAGAAACCTTGCCGATTTCCACTAAATAGCGCGCATAGTGCGCTCGGGTAACTTCTCCTTGGGTGAATTTTTTCGCTCCGTCAAAGGCATTTTCAACACCTAACTTCGCTAATTTCTCACCAATTTTGACCGCTCTTTCTAAGCGTTTTTCTGCTTGCTGCTGCAAAAGTGCGGTCATTTTTGGGTGAGTTTTATCAAAATCTAACCCCACAATATGAATGGCACGATTTTCCCATTGAGTGGAAATTTCTACCCCATTAATCAGTGTGAGCCCTAATAAATCTGCCTGCGCTTGTGCTTCATCTAAACCTGCCACGCTGTCGTGATCGGTTAAAGCCAGCACGGACACTTGATTATCATAAGCGCGTTGCACCACCTCTTTAGGGCTTAATACCCCGTCTGATGCACTGCTATGGCAATGTAAATCATAAATTTTT
>NZ_PQVI01000130.1 GCF_002921145.1 Avibacterium endocarditidis | reverse complement strand
GTTTCAATTCACGGCCATCTGGGGGATGGCCGAGCACAGGGAAAAAATATAACAAAAATAAGGCGTTAACCTTATTATTTCGCTAATCATTCTTTTCTGTGCGAGGACGGATTATAGCATAATCATTGCTGAATAAAATTTAGAATTAATTATTTGATTTTTAAAGAACAATGATACTTCGCTAAGCTAGCAGGAATTTGATGAGAACAGCAGGTTAGCGATTATAGAATTATGGCATCTTGGAAAATATCAATTGATGGTTTGGCGCCGTGATGCTCTACTTTTCTGCGCCATTTACTTCCTAAATGGTAAAAGCGTAAACTATCAGTTTCAGGGTTATAGGTATCCAATAGTTTAGATTTTAATACCACCCATTGATCTGGGGCGATATCACATTCAAACACGGAATATTGCACGCGAACACCATAATCAAGACAATGTTTCGCAATACGGCGCAAACGCGCTTGGCCCTGTGGATCATCAAGAGAAATATCATAAGTAATCAGCATTAACATATTGTTATCCTAACGCATTAAAAATGGAGGATATTGCGCTAAATCACCGCGTAAATGCCGTGCCAGTAGCATTGCTTGTATATGAGGTAATAATCCTATTGCAACATCTTCCTGCAAAAATGGGTGAAGTATTTTTTCCTGTTTCTTCGCTTGCCAAGCTTGAAATAGGCTTTTTCGCATTTCGGGTTTCAAATTAACTGCACCGCTGCTTTCTTTTACAAAATCACTTGGTTTAATTTGCCCACGGTTAATTAGGCTTAATACGGTTCTATCCACCAACCAAGCACGAAATTCTTCCAATATATCTTGTGCTAAACTATCTCTGCCCGGACGATCAGCATGTAAAAAGCCAACTTGCGGATCTAGCCCCACACCTTGCAAAGCACCACTAATTTCCTTACCTAAAATACTATATAAAAATGATAACAGCGCATTCACTTCATCACGCGGTGGACGGCGTGAACGTCCGTGAAAAATAAAACCGTTCTTATCCCGCAATAAATGATGAAAAACACTAAAGTAACGAGATGCAGCTTCGCCCTCAATACCACGAATAGTCTCCAACTCGTCAGCTTGCTTAAGCTCCCTTAAACGTGCATTTAAACCATAAATAGCCTGTTGAATTTCTTGATTTTCACCATAATTTCTCAACTGCCGTTGTAAAACGCGCTTAGATGATTGAATTTTAGCCGCGATAATATGACGAGCAATGGTGGTAGGTTTTTCTGCGGAATAGTGATATTGCGCTCGACGTAATAATACATTTCCACTTTGTCGGCCTTGTAAGCGCCCTAAATAGCGTCCATTTTCAGTGAAAAAGGCAAGATTTACATTATTTTCGCCACAAAATCCCATTAAAAATGGAGATACTAGCACATTACCAAAACAGAATATGTGTCCGATAGAATGAATAGGAAGCTGTGCCACTTTTTTACGCTCTTGTTCAATCACAAGCGTTTCTCTTTCTTTATGCAAATAACTGCCTTGTGTCGTAATATAAATGGTATTTTGTAGTTTTTTCATCGTAAAAATTCACCTAATTAAGATTAAAAAACTCATCATTTTTATACCGCACTTTGCTTTTATTCTTTCTCATCAAACAACCTTTTGATATAAGATTGCGATTTATCTTTTTCCAATAATGCAGGCTGGCAAAGTTCAATTAAGGAACAAGCCTTACAGTGTTTTCCATATTGTGGTGCAGGCGTTATGCCGCTTTCTAACAATGCTTGTACATTCGCAATGGTATCTAATGTTCTCTTTCTTAATTCAGCTGAAAACAAAACAGGTAAGCGATGTCGCGTTTGTAAATACCATATCGCCCCTTCCGTAATAGACTGCCCTGTCATTTCTTCTAAACATAATGCTTGAGCGCAAAGTTGAATTTCATCAATAGGTTCAAGTTTAGGTTTGCCACGTTTATACTCTATAGGCTTTAATTGACCTGAGCTAAGATCTTGCTCTACGAGATCCAAAATTCCCGCTAATCCAAGCTGTTGCGCGCAAACATGTACGGTTCGCTCAAAACGAATTCCCTTACGGCTTTCAGGCTCGCCTGAATCGACACGCTCGTGCAAGGTTCTTCCTTGTGCCGTAAGCAAGTTTTCTTCCCACGCTTGCTCGTTATGGATTAACGCACATTGGCGTGGGCAGAATGCATAATGCTGTAATGCCGAAAGGGAAACGATATACATTGGTTAAATTAATTCTTCAACCGTTACGCCTGTTAACCCATCAGTATTCACTGAGATACGGTAATCATCAAATGACTGTGCAGGCATTGCCATATCACCATTCACACGTTCTACGGTGACTCGCTCAAATAATTTATGCGCTGGCTGATTGCCTAAGGAGTCTTGATGTTTAAATACCACCAGTTTGCGTGCTACCATTTCACCACGCGCGGCAGAATGATCGTGTTCAAACATTAGCTGTAAAGCCTGCCATAACTTCTGTAAATCGTCATCACTAAAGCCCGTTTTCTCTGCTAATTTTGCAGAAATAAAGCCGTGTACACGATAAAGTCCGTAAGGAACAATGGCTTTACGCCCCATAGTACGTTCTTTTTCAAGATCTTTCTCATTGGTTACTGCCATACGCGTAATAGAAAGCTCCACTGGAACAATTGGATCGATTGATTGTGCAAAGGCAAATTGCACTGGACCACGAACTTGACCGCTATTAACTTCAGTCGTCATTACTGCACCAAAACTACGAACATCAAAGAAATTTTTGCACATCCACGCGGTAATTTCGCGTGCTTTGACTTCATCTTTCGGTAGTTTTTTCGCTTCAGGCTTAATAGACAATGCTTCATAAGCACGTTTATTTTGTAAATTCAACACGCTTTTTTCTTTCACATAAATCTCGTAGCCTGGCTCATTTTCATAGCATAATTCAATAAAATTACGGATCTTACGTTTTAAACAAACATCTGTAACCAAGCCTTTGCTGGTTTCAGGATCCATACGCGGTAAATTTCCTGCATCAGGATCACCATTTGGATTCCCATTAGTAACATCAAAAAAATATACAAATTCATAACGATTCTGGATAGTCATTTTTTACTCCTTGATTGATTCGGTTTCATCAGCATTGACTTTTTTGCTGAAATAACGTTCTTTTTCTTGATAATAGCCTAATGCAAAGCGTCCTTGTTCCTCAATATTCAAATGACGCGGGAAAACGGTTGGTAATTTTGCTAAAATTGCAGCAAGCTCCTTACTTAAATTAATCGCCATCCCCACTTTGTCTTTCTTTAAGCGAGAAAAATGATGCTGAGCCCCTTTCAGAAGACGTGGGAAAACTGAATACGGCACAGTAGATGCCGAGGCATAATAACGATCGACAATATTTGCATTGAGATCACCCAACGCTTGGTATTGAACGCGTTCTAACAACGCAAACAATCGCCCAAGAAGATAAGCTGTATGATCATTATTTTCATCTAATTCCATAGGAACTCCTTGTTTTATCAAACCTTTTCTAAATCGCCGCTGAAGTACGGCTTTAACCATTGCAATTCTTAATCCTGTTATTTGTCCATCCGCTCTAAATCGCATCAGTAATTGAGATAATAAATTCATCGGATAAAGACTATCAGTAAAAATAGCTCGAGCCAGCTCCCCTGCGAGTACTGGGGAAATATTCTCAGATTTGCCTTTGCCAACGCGATCTAATGGCGTTGTTTGCAATAATAAACGCCAAATAGAAGGTGGCGTTTTCCAAGGGCGAGGATTAAGCGCAAGATCCTGCCAATGCATCGCTAAGTTATTGGCCAGCTCGCCAAAATTGGTCTCCAACCAAAAACGAATAGAAATTCTTGAGGCATTGGGCGCTAAACCTAAAATGAAAAAACGGGTATTCGGCGCTATTCCTGGATTAATCTCTTGCAAAGGTCTGCCTTTACTCATTTTTTCTAGCATATCAAAAATAGGGCTATTCTCTTGCTCATCATCAGGTGGTGTCAAAAAACTAGCAAAGAATTGTTCTGCCAGCTCCGCTTGTTCAACATCCTCTGCTTCCGCCCAAAAAACGGTACTTGTATCGCCAATCATTAAATGATGATGTTTATTGCGTAATAAATAATTTAACGCTGTGGTATAAGCAAATGCAGCTTGTTCTGAAACAGGCGCATTATCACCTTGATCCTTATTAAAAGAAGTAAAGGCATCTTTATTGAAAGAAATTATCGAACCTCCTGAGCTTTGCCCTCCCTGTACCCCTTTAACTGAAGGGTGCAAGCGAGCAATAGGCGCTTTTTCCCCCGTAATTAAACAAATTCCTTCCGTCTTATCATTCGTGGATAATAAACCTGTCCATAAATTTTGTGCTTCAATACTTTGGTGAATATATTCATTTTCACCATCTAGTTTAAATACAACATTGGCATCTAATATTTCAATAGGGCAAAGAGAGTCTGTAAATTTTTCAGGATCCCAAGTTGTTAAGAATTTCATCAAGGCTTGCAAGCCTTTATCTTGAGTATCCACTAATGCTTCTAAATGAAACTGTTTGAACGCATCGAAAGTATGACGAGACAGCAACGCTGGCTGCACTTTCGCACTGGCTTTATCCTGATTGGTTTCCACCCCAAGCACATAAGCCGTTTTATCCCATAAGAAAAAAGGATTTGGTGTTGTTCCAGGACGTTTAAAAGAATTCGGTACTCGTATTAACTTCGGTCTTGGCTTTTTGTCATCCGTCAAATTAGGAATGACATCAACCAACTCTCCCTTTGGATTTAGCACTAAAATATAGCCAATTTTTTCTTCACTAAATCCATAAGAAGGGACTTTAGGTTCACCGGTATCACGATCCTTTTGTGCAGATAAACGTTGATAATAACGAACAAGCGATAATAAAATCACGATACCACCTCCTCGGCCATAAAAGGCGGCACCGTAATAATGCCATCTTGCATTTTGGCTCTAAAAAAGTGCGGTGTATTTTTATGCTGAAAATCAATATCGTGCAACATCCAACCTAAATCGCGCTGACGATCATCTTCCTCTAACAAACATTCTGGTAATGCTTCACCTTCATTAATAAAGGCAAATTCAGCAGGAAACTCCCTCACTCCCATACAAGGTTGTTGGAAGCATTGTCCTTTCATCGCTCGGCGTTTAAACATCTCTAAATGCTTGGTTAGATTATCACTTTCGCCCGCTTTATCTGTCATTACAATATGAGCTTCAATAACATAAGCAACATTTTTTAATACAGTGGCGGCACGTTGTTGACGATCTTCTTCAATGATAGTATAAAGTCCTTCAACACTTTTACGTTTCATTGCCCCATTTACTTTAGTGGCTGGCAGCTTACTCCCCAATTCATTTCTGCGAATAGATTCAAACTGGATAGGTTTCAGCACATAGATCTTATCTATCACCCAGTTTATTGCAGGCTTCCAATGGATCGCTGATAATATCCCCCGCGCAGCTGAAGGGGTTATCACATCATAAGATACCCGTTCCACCTTCATTTCTGGGCGGGTGAAACAGGCATAGTCCCCCCAAATATGTAATCTCACTTTATTTTTCATCCACTACTCCATTTATTCTATGGTTATGCTATGGCAACTTACCAAGCACAATTTTCCGCAGCAATAAATTCTGGCGTATCCCAATTTAATCCAGAATGTTCACTATATAAATCCCGATTAATCAAATAATAAAACTGCTCACCGAAACGCTCTCTATTGATTAAATCAAGCGCACCACGCTGATAAAGTGCGGTCAAAATTTTCTCAGAAATTTGGATCGTATAGGGTTGTAACTTGCGTAAAATCCCCCCAATTTGTTCGACATTTTGCAGGCTATCGATAAGTTTTTCGGCCTCTTCATTAAAAGGAATAATCAAAGGCACAAGATGGCTTTGAATCATTTGAAATTTTTTCGCCATGGCTTCAAAAGGGAAATTTAGCCTTGCATTATGGCAATCTGCTAAAATGCCTGCTTTATCGAGTTCACTCCCCTTTGAAGCATAAACCTGCTTGAAATAATTTAAAATAGCATCTGGTGCAAGTAAATCGGACTGATGTAAGCGTACAACTGAGCGCATACAGGCCGAAAGTACGTTTAACTCCGCCGGCGGCTTCCACTGCTCTTCAGGCTTAAAAATAAAACTAAACTTTCGCTCTGCGCCCGTTTACCCTCGCGATTACAACGTCCTGCCGCTTGAGCAACGGATCTAAGCCTGCTTCCGCACGCATTACCAGCGGGAAATCGACATCCACACCCGCCTCAATTAAAGATGTTGAAATCACCCGACAAGGTTTGCCTTCTTTCAAGCAATGACGAATCTCATCAAGTATTTGTGTACGATGTTTAGCACACATCAAGGTGGAAAGATGAAAACATCCCGCCAAGGATTTCGCTAAATGATACAAATGCTGGGCGTGCTTACGATTATTGACAATAATCAGAATTTGTGAATTTTCAGTTAAATAATTGAGTAAAGACTCATCTTTTTGTTCACCAATATGCTGTACAGTGGTACGCGCCAATCGTTCAAATAATTGCTCAGGATTTGGCGCAATTTCGCGTAAATTCTCAAATCCTTTATAGAAACCGTGTTGCTGATGAATCGCAGGTTGAGTCGCGGTACACATTACCACCGAACAGCGATAATTACGCGCAAGTTCATCAATTGCTGCCATAATCGGACGTAATAAATTGAGCGGTAACATTTGTGCTTCATCTAAAATAATCACACTTCCTGTAATATTATGTAGTTTACGGCAACGAGATGAACGATTTGCAAATAAAGATTCAAAAAATTGCACCGCAGTGGTTACCACAACAGGCATATCCCAATTTTCAGAAGCTAAGCGCAATTTATCTTTGCTATGTTTATCCGCCAATTTTTCGTCATCAAAGGTACTATGGTGCTCTAACACCGCTTTCTCACCAAGATCACCAAATGCCTGACGAAATTGTGCGGCATTTTGCTCAATAATACTCGTAAAAGGAATCACATAAATAATACGGCGAAGTTGGTAAATCTTGGCGTGCTCAAGAGCAAATGCCATTGACGTAAAAGTCTTTCCACCACCAGTTGGTACGGTTAAAGTAAAGAGTCCAGGTGGTAGTGAGGCTTGCTGTACAGCATAATCAAAAATCTGACTACGCAATTGATTCAGAGCAGAAGGTTTCTGATTAGCTGAAGATTGTCTAAATTTTGACTGAATAAATTGATTGAAATGATGCTGTAAGGTAATAAGATCAGGATAATCACCCCGCTCAATGGAAACATTTTTCCCTTTGGCATAAAAAGCCTCTGTTTCTAAAAAATCTGCATCAACCAAACAAGAATAAAGCATTCGGGTAAAAAAAGACAAAGAGAAAAATTGCTCTGTTTTTGATGGTGTGATAGCAGGAAAAGAAAGTTTATCGGCTAACGGAATTTCATCTTGCCAAGCCTTATCTAAAGCAGGAATGATATTTTCTAAGCGCTGCGCTAAGGTTGTTAAATCCCCTTCTCGCGAACCATTCGCTAACCCAGCGTGATGCCCTGCAATACAAAATGCCATCAGCCAACCGAGTTGAGGGTATTTTTCTACGGCTAATTTAGCTCCAGCAGTTGAATGATCAACTCTCGGTCCACCACGCAAACGCGCTTGATATGGCTCACTATACTTACCAAAATCGTGTAGCAATCCCATATGATATGCAATCTCTTGAGCGCCAAAGTATTGCGCAAAGTCAGCTGCCATTTTCGCAACATTGATCAAATGATCACTTAACAACTGCCAATCTTTCTCTGTCGGATCTTCTGTTGAATGTGCGAAAAAAACCATACACGCTACCGCTTTAAAATGCTCATCATTAGACGGAAGTATATAAAAATCCCCTTATCTTTCAATCAGTAAAACAAAATTTTGTGATACATTTCACATTGTTTTTGAAAGTGCTTAAGTTTAAGCTAGGGAAAACGTAAATTACGCGGCAGAACGGAAAATTATAGATATAAAAAAAGCCGC
>NZ_PQVI01000013.1 GCF_002921145.1 Avibacterium endocarditidis | reverse complement strand
CTTTTCGTTAAGAAAATTCTGTCGAAATGAGGAAAAGCAATTTGATCGGGGGACGCTTTTTTTTTGCTTACTTTCTTTTGCGGAAACAAAAGAAAGTAAGTCGCTCAACGAGCGAAACCCGTTATAGCAACAAAGAAAAAGTCAATTAGCCAAATGGCTAAAACCCAAATAAAAATTAAATGCCACAAACAAAGAGATCACAACAATGAAAATCATCATTCTAGGCGCTGGCCAAGTTGGCACGACCCTTGCGGAAAATTTAGTGAGTGAGGATAACGACATCACCCTTGTGGATAACCAAGCGGATCGCCTGCTTGCTTTGCAAGATAAGCACGATTTGCGGGTGGTGAATGGCGTGGCATCTTCACCGAAAGTGTTGCGTGAGGCTGGTGCAGCGGATGCGGATTTAGTGGTGGCGGTAACCAATTCAGACGAAACCAATATGATCGCTTGCCAAGTGGCTTATACCTTATTTAACACGCCAACTAAGATCGCGCGTATTCGTAGTGCGGATTATTTGCGTGAGAAAAATAAACTTTTTCAGCCTGATGTGATCCCCATTGATCATATTATTTCGCCAGAAAAATTGGTTACCGATGAAATCGTTCGCTTGATTGATTACCCTGGGGCGTTGCAGGTTTCGCATTTTGCCAATGGGCGAATTAGTATTGTGGTGGTGAAAGCTTATTATGGTGGCCCTTTGGTGGGCTATGCGTTATCGGCGCTTAAAGAGCATCTGCCCCATATTGATTGCCGTGTGGTGTCAATTTTGCGTCAGGATAAGGTGATTCGTCCGCAAGGTTCAACCATTATTGAAGCAGGCGATGAAGTAACGTTCATTTGCGATACGATTCATATTAAAGCCATTATGAGCGAATTACAGCGCTTGGAAAAACCTTATAAACGCATAATGATTATTGGTGGCGGAAATATTGGTAGCGGCGTGGCAAAACGTTTGGAAGAGCAATGTTCAGTAAAATTGATTGAACGTAATCCTGAACGTGCCACTGCGTTGGCAGAGCGTTTATCAAAGACGTTAGTTTTTTGCGGTGATGCTTCTGATCAATCCTTGTTATTTGAAGAACATATTGAAAATATTGATGTTTTTCTTTCGCTTACCAGTGATGATGAAGCGAACATTATGTCTGCCTTGCTCGCTAAACGCTTAGGGGCGAAAAAGGCGATGGTGCTGATCCAGCGAATGGCATATATCAATTTATTGCAAGGGGGAACGCTGGATATTGTGGTTTCACCACAGCAGGCGACCATTTCTGCCTTGCTTGGGCATATTCGTAAAGGTGATGTGGGGAGCGTGGTGTCTTTACGTCACGGTATCGCCGAAGCTTTAGAAATTGTGGTACACGGTGAAGCGGAATCTTCTAATGTGATTGGGCGACAAGTGTCTGACATCAAGTTACCTGCGGGGGCAATTATTGGCGCAGTGTTGCGTGGCGATGATGTGATGATTGCACGAAAAAGTTTAGTGATTGAAGAAGATGATCGCATTGTGGTGTATGTGAGTGATAAAAAATATATTCCAGATGTAGAAAAATTATTCCAGCCGAGTGCATTTTTTATCTAAAAATGAAAAAATGCTGTACTTATCCTTTTTAGTACATATAATAGCCGCCGCTGATTAATCCTTTCAGCCTTTTATTTAGGAGTATTTTATGAGTTTTATGAAAGAGTTCCGCGAATTTGCAATGCGCGGTAATGTCGTGGATATGGCTGTCGGTGTGGTTATCGGCGGTGCATTTGGTAAAATCGTAAGTTCATTTGTTGCTGATGTGATTATGCCTGTTTTAGGTTTACTCACAGGCGGCGTAGATTTCAAAGATTTACACGTTGTATTGAAAGAAGCGGTAGGTGATGTGCCAGCAGTGACTTTAAACTACGGTGTATTCGTACAAAATATCGTTGACTTCGTGATTATTGCGTTCGCAATTTTCTTAGTCGTTAAAGGTATGAATAAAATGAAGAAACCAGCAGAAGAGCCAGAAGCAGCACCTGCTGAGCCTTCAAATGAAGAAAAATTATTAACTGAAATCCGTGATTTATTAAAAAAATAATTCGCTGATTAGAAAAAATCTTCCTCATAAGTAGGAAGATTTTTTTTATCCTAAATTTGAATAACGTAGTAAAATAATGCTCAATATTCACTTATTTCTAAAAGGAGAACAACAATGGACGCTATTCCAACAGTAGAAGAATCTCAAGCTACAACGCGTGAAATTATTCGTGACCTGCTTAATGATGGCAGTGATCCTGCTGCGCTTTATATTATTGAGCATCATATTTCGCATTATGATTTTGATAAATTGGAAAAAATTGCCGTTGATGTGTTTAAGGCAGGTTATGAAGTGTCTGACGCAGAAGAATGGCAAGATGAAGATGGCAAAACCTTATTTTCTTTTGATGCCATTAGCGAAATTGAATTAAAGGCAGAATTAATTGATGCTCAACAGAAAGAATTATTCCCATTGATTGCTAAATTTAACGGCATTTATGATGGCTGGGGAACCTATTTTGAAGATCCTAATGCACAAGAAGATGAATATGGAGAAGACGGCGAGTTTTTTGATGACGAAGAATAAAACTCAGCAAAATTTGTAAAAATCCCACCGCACTTTATTTTTACCAAAATATCAGTGCGGTGCTTTTTTATGGATTTTTTATTTTCGGAACTATTCGCCTTTTTACCTGTCGATATGGCAACAAATCAATTAATTTATAAGGATTTTTATGCGCTTAAAACAACTGACTTTTGCCTTAATGGCATTACCACTTTCTGCCTTGGCAACCCCCTGTGAGCAACAATAATGTGATTAATTTTGATGTGGAGGTTGAAAAAGAAATTGCCCACGATCTATTGCAAGCAACATTATTTATCCAAGCAGAAAATAAAGATCTTGCGTTAGCTAATAAGGAAATTAACGGCAAAATAAATCGTGCTTTTGAGATTTTAAAAGCCTATCCTGATGACGTGGAATTGCGTGATAATTCCCGCAGCACACGCGTGCGTTATAATGGCGAGGGAAAACAAAATGGCTGGATCGCTCGTGGGCAGTTAATGCTACAAAGTAAAAATAATGAGGCGTTATCAAAAGCCATCAGTGAGCTGAATGGTCTTTTAGCGATTGAATATGTGAACTCTCAAGTGTCTTCTGACGCAATTAATCGCATTGAAGATGAAATGATGCAACAAGCGCTGACACAATTAAACCGCAAAGCCACATTAATTCAACAATCGCTTGGGGCGAAAGGCTATAAAATTGTGGAATTGAATATCCGCACGCCAATGGAAAGCGGACGCTTTGTGGCTCGCCCTTATGCAATGGCGAAAATGGCAAGTTCAATGTCAAATGATGAAGTGCAATTAGGCAATGGCAAAGCTAACGTAAGAGCAAGCATTGAGGCGAAAATTCAGCTTGTTCAGGAATAATGACAGCCTGCCCCATTTCCTATACAATGGGGCAATTTTACAAGCCAACGAGGTTATAAATGAAAGTTGCAAAAAATGTTGTGGTGAGCATTGCTTACCAAGTTCGCACCGAAGACGGTGTATTAGTTGATGAAGCCCCAGTAAATCAGCCGTTAGAATATTTACAAGGGCATAATAATTTAGTGATTGGCTTAGAAAAAGCCTTAGAGGGAAAATCCGTTGGTGATAAATTTGAAGTTCGTGTAAAACCAGAAGAAGGTTATGGCGAATACAATGAAAATTTAGTGCAACGTGTGCCAAAAGATGTGTTTGTTGGCGTTGACGAGCTTGTAGCTGGAATGCGTTTTATCGCAGATACAGATGTTGGCCCATTACCTGTGGTGATCACGGAAGTGGGTGAAAATGATGTGGTAGTGGACGGCAACCATATGCTTGCAGGTCAAGAATTACTTTTTGATGTGGAAGTGGTGGCAACTCGCGAAGCAACTTTAGAAGAAATCGCACACGGTCATATCCACCAAGAGGGCGGTTGCTGTGGCGGACACGGTGATAGCGATGAAGAAGGACACGGCTGTGGTTGCGGCGGTCATCATCACCATCATCATGACCACGATCACCACCATCACGACGGCGAAGGCTGCTGCGGAAACGGTGGTTGTAAACACTAATTAAATTCTCGTCAAAAAACAACCGCACTTATCCACACCGCATTTAGTCGAAGATTAAATGGGTGTGGATTTTTTGTGATACACATCAAGAAATTCACCTTTTTATTGTAAATCTCGTGCCTTTTTTGTTATTCCTACGCATAATGTTCCTTGTAATCACTTAACCCTAACAGGTTATTTTTCGCATTCACAAGGAGGCAAGAATGAAAAATATGCTTTTAATGAGCGGTTCCAAATACCAAAATACGGGTTATCTCGTGCATTGTATGCCGTGGCTGAAAAGCTTTCTTTCTGCATACAAAGGAAAAACTATTGGATTTGTGCCTTATGCAGGTGTGAGCCGTAGTTATGATGAGTATGAAACGCTGGTGCAACAAGCCTTGACAGAGCTAGAAATGGACGTGGTTTCTGTCCATCGTGGCAAGCGTCATTTAGATATTATTGAGCAAGCTGATGTGATCGCCATTGGCGGCGGCAACACGTTCTGCCTGCTCAATGGGCTGTATGAACACCATTTATTAGATGCCATTCGCCAAAAAATACAACAAGGCACACCTTATTTCGGTTGGAGCGCAGGAGCAAATGTGGCAGGCAAAACCATTATGACCACCAATGATATGCCAATTCTTTATCCGCCTTCTTTTGATGCTTTAAATCTTTTCCCACATCAACTTAATCCACACTTTATTTCTGGCAAAATTGCAGGGCATAACGGTGAAAGCCGTGAAGAACGCTTGGCGGAATTTTTGATTGTCAATCCTGAATCCCACGTTTACGCCTTGCCTGAAGGCACGGCATTACAGATTCAAGGCAATCAAGCCAAAGTGCTGGACATTAGCGAAGCACAGCAAAGTGCGGTGCTAAAATTCAGCAAAAATGGCCAATGTGAACGCTATGCAAGCGGTGTTACCTTTGATTACTAAGGAGAAGAAAAATGCTTGAACTTAAATCTTTTGTAGCGATTTTGGGCGTTATCGCTGCGGTTTATTTACTGGTAAAAAAATATGAAACGCGCACCGTATTAATTGGCTTCGGGTTGATGATGTCCTTACTCACCCTAAACCCAATGGGCGCGCTGGACGCTTTTGCAAAATCAATGACCAGCGGCGGCTTGATTATGGCGATCTGTTCTAGTATGGGTTTTGCTTATGTAATGAAATACACAAAATGCGACTCTCATCTGGTGCATTTAATGACGAAACCGCTTTCAGGACTCAGATTTTTCTTAATCCCTTTTGCCACGATCATCACCTTCTTTATTAATATTGCGATCCCTTCTGCTGCTGGTTGTGCCGCTGCAGTTGGCGCAACCTTAATCCCCGTGCTAAAAAGTGCTGGCGTACGCCCTGCCACTGCGGGGGCTGCGATTTTGGCAGGAACGTTCGGCTCAATGATGAGTCCAGGTTCTTCTCATTCTGCAATGATCGCGGAAATGTCCAACTTAACCATCACGCAAGTGAACCTATCTCACGCGCCTTACACAATGATCGCAGGGGCGATTGCGGCAGTTTCACTAACCTTGGTTGCATTAATGTTGAAAGATTACGGTGAAGAACACCGCCAAGCCTATTTAGCTGAAGCGAAAGAAGCAGAACAATCTTTCCAAAAATCGAACCTCCTTTTTGCCATTGCGCCTTTATTGCCGTTGGTGATTTTGGTGATCGGCGGTACGTCTTTACAAGAAATCCCAGCGCTGGCGTGGACAAAAATGGGCGTACCACAAGCAATGTTAATTGGTGCAATTTACGCCATCATTGTAACCCGTGTTTCTCCAGCGAAAATTACCGAAGAATTCTTTAACGGAATGGGCAGTGCTTATGCAAACGTGCTAGGTATCATTATTTCCGCCAGCGTTTTTGTGGCAGGATTAAAATCCACCGGTGCCATTGACAGCGCCATTGAGTTCCTTAAACATTCCAACGAATTCGTCCGCTGGGGTGCAACCATTGGGCCATTCTTAATGGGCTTGCTCACTGGTTCTGGCGATGCGGCAGCCATTGCTTTCAACACGGCGGTAACACCACACGCGGTAGAATTAGGCTATACCCACTTAAATCTTGGTATGGCAGCGGCTATCGCAGGTGCTATCGGACGCACCGCTTCTCCTATTGCTGGCGTAACCATTGTATGCGCTGGTCTAGCAATGGTTAGCCCAGTGGAAATTGTCAAACGTACTGGCTTAGGAATGGTGCTTGCGGTGTTATTCTTAGCATTATTTATGCTTTAACTAAGCAGGCATAACAAATAAAAGTGCGGTGAAAAAATTCAACAAATTTTTACCGCACTTGCTTGTTTTCCCGTTTTTGTTGAAAAACTAATGGCTTTTTCGTTATAAAGTGCGGTGCTTTTTTCCGCGAAATTTCCCCGCACTTATCGCCTTTTGCATACGAATTTTGTACAATGCACCGTTTTGAGTGATTATTGAGATTATTGTATGAGTTCAGCGCCAAATATTGGTTTTATTAGCTTAGGTTGTCCTAAGAATTTAGTGGATTCAGAGCGTATTTTAACGGAGTTGCGTTCTGACGGATATAACATTATTCCGAGTTATGAAAATGCCGATTTAGTGATCGTTAATACCTGCGGATTTATTGACAGCGCAGTGCAAGAGTCGCTAGAAGCGATCGGCGAAGCATTGGAAGAAAACGGCAAGGTGATTGTAACGGGCTGTCTGGGAGCGAAAGAAGATCGCATTCGTGAAGTTCACCCAAAAGTGTTGGAAGTGACTGGCCCTCATAGCTATGAAGCGGTGATGGAACAGGTGCATAAATATGTGCCAAAGCCTGCCCATAATCCTTATATCAGCCTTGTGCCAGCGCAAGGGGTGAAGCTCACGCCAAAACATTATGCTTATTTGAAAATTTCTGAAGGCTGCGATCATCGTTGTACGTTCTGCATTATTCCTTCAATGCGTGGGGATTTAGATAGCCGTCCAATTACGCAAGTGTTAGATGAAGCCAAACGCCTTGCCGATGCTGGTGTGAAAGAGTTGCTTATCGTGTCGCAAGATACCTCTGCTTATTCTTTAGATCAAAGCAAAGAAAACCAAAACAAGACGGTTTTCTGGAATGGTAAGCCGATTAAAAACACGCTCATCAGCTTGTGCGAACAGTTGGCCACCTTAGGCATTTGGGTGCGTTTGCATTATGTTTATCCTTATCCGCACGTGGATAATTTGATTCCATTAATGGCGGAGGGCAAAATTTTGCCGTACTTGGATATTCCATTACAACACGCCAGCCCGAAAATTCTCAAAGCGATGAAACGCCCTGGTTCAATCGATCGCACCCTTGAACGAATTAAAAAATGGCGTGAAATTTGCCCTGAATTAACCTTGCGTTCGACTTTTATCGTAGGTTTTCCGGGGGAAACGGAAGAAGATTTCCAACAACTATTAGATTTCTTGCAAGAAGCACAATTAGATCGCGTTGGCTGTTTTAAATTTAGCCCGGTAGAAGGTGCAGTCGCTACAGATATGCCAGATCAAGTGCCAGAAGAGGTAAAAGAAGAACGCTTCCACCGCTTTATGCAAGTGCAACAGGCCATTTCAGCACAGCGTTTACAGCAAAAAATCGGCAAAACGCTACCTGTGATTGTGGACGAAATTGACGAAGAGGTCATTATCGGACGCTCAATGGCAGACGCACCAGAAATTGATGGTGTGGTTTATGTGGATAACCTGTCAAACCAAGCGGTCAGCGTGGGACAAGTGATTAACGTTACCATCACGCAAGCGGATGAATATGATTTATGGGGAACGTGCTAATGACAGTGAAGGTGCTTTTTGTCTGCTTGGGGAACATCTGCCGTTCCCCAATGGCAGAATATCTTTTCCGCGAAAAAGTGAAACAAGCAGGCTTATCGAATAAATTATCAGCGACAGCGCTGGCACATCAGGCTGGCACGATGGCGAGGATATGCACTGCGGTACAGCAGAAACCCTTGAATTACATCATATTGATAATAAAGGCTTTACTAGCCGAAAAGTGCGGTCAAAAGATTGGCAAGATTTTGATTATCTGATTGCAATGGACAACCAAAATTTAGCGGATTTGGAAAAATTATTTGGGCATCACCCAGACAAATTATTTCAAATCACCCAGCTTTGTCCAAATCTTGGTATCGATCATATCCCTGATCCTTGGTACACCAAAAACTTCACGCAAACCTATGAATTATTGGATCAATGTTGCGATGCGCTGTTAGAACATATCCGTAAAGAAAAACATTGCTAAAAACCACCGCACTTTTTATAAAAAAGCTGATAGTTTATGGCTATCAGCTTTTATTTTTACTATAACTCCCTTATCGTACTATTTCTCTTCAACAATATTAAAGCAAAGGTTGCGATTAATAGCACAAATGCGGCGCCAATATAAAGGTTCTGTTTTTCCCACCCTTTGTCTAATAAAACGCCTGCGATCATTGGGGCGAGGATTGCGCCGATGCGTCCAATGCCGATTGACCAGCCAACTCCTGTACCTCGTATATCACTAGCGTAGATGCTTGGGTTTAGGGTGTAAAGCCCGCTGATACAGCCGTTAATTAATGCGCCTACGATGACACCTAGTACCATTGCAAGCCATAAAACAGTCGAAGAAAGAATAAAAGCAATGACGGAAATTGCTGCAATGATCGTAAATAAAATTAAGACGTTACGCGCAGACCAGTAGCTTGCTAATAAACCATAGAACAATGCCCCACAAGTGCCCCCTAAAGAAATCATCATACCAATGGTGACACTTTGTTCTGTGGTCATTCCAGCTTCTTTTAATAAGGCTGGCGTCCAAGAGCTAATGAAATAGAAACTAAACATTATCGCGAAGAAGGCCAACCAAATGGCTAAAGTCGAGCGACGATATTGTTGATTAAATAGTTGGGTAATAGGGGCAGCTTTCGCTTTGTGTTGCTTGATTTCTGGCAAAGAAAATGAGGAAATGCCGATTTTTTGCAGAATTTTGTTTAATCGAGCTTGAGCATTCTTTGGTTGTTTATTGATTAAATAATCAATGGATTCAGGTAGCCATAATACTAAGCAAATTAAGCATAATCCCGTTAAAATTGCGCCTGCAAGGAAAACGGAGCGCCAACCATATTCAGCTTGTAAGGCAACAGCAAAAAGCCCCCCTAAAATCGCGCCAATACCAAATCCTGCAGCATAAATACTGATAGCAAGGCTACGCCATTTTTTTGAGGAATATTCACTGGTTAGCACATTTGTACCAACTAAAATACCGCCAACGCCTAAACCAGTTACAACACGCCAAATGCCGAGAGAATAGGAGTCTGCAGCGAAAAATGAACCTAACATTCCCGCAGCAGAAAGCGATACGCTGATTAATAATAATGGACGACGCCCAATTTTGTCCGCAAGGGGCGCAAGAAAGAGTGAACCGGCGGTCATTCCGAATAATCCCGCACTAAGCAACGAGCCTAACTCCGCGCCACTTAAATCAAATTCGTTACGGATACCTGTGGCAGTAAAGGCGAGTGCAAGTACATCAAAACCGTCTAACAGGTTCATTATGGTTGCCATAACGACAACCGCCCATTGGTAAGGGCTCATTGGCTGTTGGTCGATGATTTGTCGTATATTCATTGTGTTTCCTTATTATGTGTTGATGAATAAATCCTTTTATTGCTTTGTGAGTTGCTGAAGCTTACGCAAAATGACATTCAGCGCCACGCCATAGGCAGGAACGAACAGCACGATGCCAACAAAAAGTTTGAAAAGGTAATCCACAAAGCCAAGTTCAAACCAATGTTCTGCCATAAAAGGATCACTGCTTGCGTAAAATGCAACGGAGAAGAATAAGAAGGTATCGGCCATTGAGCCAAAAATCATTGAGCTACTCGGTGCAATCCACCAAGTTTTGAGTTGGCGTAAGCGGTTAAAGACTAATACATCTAACAGTTGCCCAAAAACGTAGGCAACAAAACTGGCAATCGCAATGCGGAAGACAAATAAGTTGAAGTCAAATAAGGCTTCAATGCCTTGATATTGCGTATCTAAAAAAAGTGTGGAAATCACATAACTGATGATCAATGCAGGGAACATCACAACGAAGATAATCCACCTCGCTTCTTTCGCACCAAAAATTCGCACGGTTAAATCCGTGGCAAGAAAAATAAACGGGAAAGTGAGTGTTCCCCAGGTGCTGTGGAATGAGAAATCTTCTAGCCCGAACAGATGGAGCGGCAATCGGATTTCAAAGGGAATTTGGACTAAATAGTTACTAGCGGTAATAATAAAAATGTGGAAAAAACTTAAAAGAATTAATGCGTTGCGTTTTTGTTGATGATTAAAGATCGGAGAAGTTACTTTCATCTTTTATACCTTTTTGTTGAAAACATTGGGGTGAGGGAACCCAAATTAATGGAAAAATTTAATATATCTGCGAACAGCCACTTACTTGATATAAGAGCTGTACAGAGGAAAGCAGATAATACGTATTTTTGTTGATATTTCAAGGAATATATCTGTTTATTTCACGGAAATAAGTAGAAAAAGTTATCTAATATAAAGTGCGGTGGTTTTTTATAAATTTTTGAGGAAAGGGTGAAAACAAAACTAGCTTTCACTGAGTTTGCCGTTATTCACGCTAAAAGTGCGGTGTTTTTTGGTTGCATTTCTTTGAGTTGATTGTGGGTGATGGCACTGACAAAGACTTGCGAGCCACTTTGTTGTAAGCGTTCGGCAAGTAAGGCGCGTTTCGTTTTATCTAATTCAGAGGCGAAATCGTCAATTAAGAAAATGCAATGGCGATCTTTTTGTTGGGTTAAGTGTTCCCCCTGAGCCAAGCGCAAGGCGCACATTAGTAGTTTTAGTTGTCCGCGCGAAAGCACATCTTCTACGGGCAAACCGTTGGCTTTAAAGCGAAAATCGGCTTTTTGTGGGCCAGATACGGTGTAGCCAATGGCACGATCACGCTCAAAATTTTGCTGTAATAACTCGGCGTAATCGCTATTTTTGTCCCAACCTTGGTGGAAGCTCACGCTAATTTCTAATTCAGGCAGAAACAGTTGGCAAGTGCGCTCAATTTCAGGGCGGAGGGCTTCGGCATAATCAGCACGCCATTGGCTCACTTGGTTAGCAAGATTGACTAGCTCTTTATCCCAAATATGAATATGTTCGTAGCGAAAGGCTTGTTGCAAAGCGGCGTTGCGTTGCTTTAATAAGCGGTTAAGCTGGCTCCACACAGGGTGGAATTGACTGTGATGGTGAAACAATCCCCAATCTAGAAAAGCGCGGCGGTAGCTTGGGCCGCCGTTAAGCAAGGTGAGTCCTTCTGGGGTGATGATTTGCATTGGCAATAAATGGGCAAGATCAGCGATTTTTTTCGCTTCTTCACCGTTAATTTTAACCTGTGTATTACCTTGACGATGTTTTTGCAAACCCACTGACCATTGATGCTGTTGTTCTTGAATTTTGCCGTACAGGGTGAAGTGGGGCTGCTCGTAAGAAATGATGCGATTTGCCACCGCACTTTTAAAAGAGCGGCCGTGAGCAAGATAGAAAATTGCTTCAAGCAAGCTGGTTTTGCCACTGCCATTATTGCCCACTAAAAAGTTAAAGCCGTGGTCAAATTCCAGATCCACGGCGGTTAAATTGCGAAAGTTTTCAACAGTTAAGCGTGAAATTGCCATAAATTATAAACGCATCGGCATAATCACATATTCTGCGCTGTTGTCGTCCACATCTTCAATTAAACAGCTTGATGAGGCATCTGTTAAGCGCATACGCACTTGCTTACATTTGAGTGCATTGAGCACATCGAGCAAATAGCTCACGTTAAAGCCGACTTCCATTTCTTCACCGCTGTAATTGATGTCAATGATTTCTTCCGCTTGCTCTTGTTCAGTATTGGTGGCGGTGATCGTGAGCTGGTTTTCAGCAAGCTGTAAGCGCACGGTTCGGACTTTGTCGTTAGATAAAATAGCTGCACGGGCAAAAGCTTGTTTTAGGCTTTCCCATTCACCAGTCATAATACGCTGGGCGTTGCGTGGCAACACACGGCGATAATCAGGGAAGCGTCCATCAATGAGTTTCGAGGTGAAAATAATGTGTCCTAAATCAATACGTAAATTATTTGTGCCGATCTGCACGCGAGCAGGTTGATCATTACTTTCTAATAAGCGAGCGAGTTCTAAAACGCCTTTGCGTGGCACAATGACAGAATGAAGCTGTAGATCTTGCTCTAACGGAATGGTGCAAACGGCAAGGCGATGTCCGTCCGTTGCAACAGTTCGGAGCAAATTGCCTTCTGTTTCAAATTTCATTCCATTTAAGAAATAGCGTGCATCTTGATTTGCCATAGAAAATTGCGTGGCATCAATTAAGCGGCGTAAGGTGGCTTGTGTGGTAGTGAAATCGACTTCTGCTTGCCAATCCGCCAAGTTTGGATATTCGTCCGCAGGCAAGGTGGCAAGGTTAAATTTACTGCGTCCACAAAGCACCAGCGCACGCTCTTCTTCAAAACTCACGGTAATATCCGAACCATCAGGAAAACTGCGACAAATATCAAGAAATTTTTTGGCAGGGATTGTGAAATTACCATTTTGCTCTGCGCTGTTTAGTTGTGCTTGAGTGGAAAGTTCTACTTCTAAATCAGTCCCTGTAATGGTTAAAGATTGCCCTTCAATGTGTAGTAACACATTGTTTAACACAGGGATATTAGGGCGACTGCTCAACACGCCACACACTTGTTGTAAGGGTTTTAACAGATTTTCTCTTGATACAGTAAATTGCATGTTTTCGTCCTTAAACTGATAAGGTTCGGATTAAATTAGACCAGTCTTCTTGAATGCTTGGGTCTTGTTGTTTGAGTTTATCCACACTGCGACAAGCGTGCAATACGGTAGTATGATCGCGATCGCCAAAGCTGCTGCCAATTTCAGGGAAGCTGCGGTTGGTGAGTTCGCGCGACAATGCCATAGCAATTTGGCGTGGGCGAGCCACGGATCGGGCGCGGCTTTTCGATTTAAGATCCGCCACTTTGATTCGGTAATATTCCGCCACCACTTTTTGGATATTTTCCACCGTTACTAATTTTTCTTGCAACGCTAGCATATCTTTGAGGGTTTCGCGTACAAAGTCAATAGTAATCGGCTTGCCGGTAAATTCTGCATTCGCGTGAACACGGTTGAGCGCACCTTCTAATTCACGCACGTTGGTGCGTAATTTCTCACCGATAAATAGCGCCACTTCTTCTGGTAAACGCATATTTTTTTCTTCCGCTTTCTCTTCAATAAAATGGCGACACGAGTTTCAAGCTCTGGCGGCTCAATGGCAACACTTAATCCCCAGCCAAAACGGGATTTTAAGCGATCTTCGATCTTTTCGATCTCTTTTGGATAGCGGTCTGAGGTTAAGATAATTTGCCGACTGCTTTCAAATAAGGAATTGAAAATATGGAAAAATTCTTCTTGTGTACCATCTTTACCGGCGAAGAATTGAATATCATCGATCAGCAAAGCATCTAAAGTGCGGTAGAATTTTTTGAAGTTTTCCATTTTGTCTTCTTGCAAGGCGCGGACATACTCTTGCATAAAGCGTTCGGCGTGAATATAGATCACGCGCGCTTCAGGCTTGGTAGTTAAAATCCCATTGCCTACAGCGTGTAATAAGTGGGTTTTACCAAGCCCTGTGCCACCATAAAGAAATAGCGGATTGGCGCTTTGTTCCCCAGGGTTAATCGCCACTTTTTGCGCCACGGCTCGGGCCAGTTGGTTGGATTTCCCCTCTACAAAGTTTTCAAAATGTGCTTGGTATTTAAGTTAGAACGATAGCTGGTTTTTTGCTCGCTTGGCTGCGCTGGTGCATTATTCTGAGCGACAGCAGGTGGCGGTGTGGTTTTACGCATTGCAGGTTTTGAACCTTCTTGCACTTTCACACTAAAATCCGCATTGCCAGAAAATTGCTGGGCTAAACGGCTGATTAATTCAAGATAATGAGTTTCCACCCAGTTTTTAACAAAACGTTGGAGGCATATAACACCATATTGTTTTCACCCACAATATCAGCTTGCAATGGGCGTAACCAAGTGCTGAAATCCGTTGGTGAAACTTGATCTTGCAGTTGTGAAAGGCAATCCTGCCAAAGTGATGCGAGCGTGGTTTTCATTGTTATTATGTCTAGTTTATTAGTTAAACGTTTGAATCGTCCGCAGAAAAGTGCGGTGAGAATTCGGCTAATTTACAATAAAGTTGAGAAAAGATCTTTATAAAAGGATCAAAAAAATCGAAAAAGGCTGCTTGAGATTTCTGCCAAAAAAAGTATAATTCACCCCGCTTTTATGCTTTCAAATAAGAAAAATGCAGATTATGTTGCGATTTTTCTTATTCTTATTTGACGAACGGCTCATTTGTGATTACAATTCCGTTCCTTATTTTAGTAACCCTTGTTTCAATTCGTTTTTGGCTATCTAAATGTCAAAGGCAATGGTTAAACAATGTTGATTTAGGTAGATTATAGTTATGAAACGTACATTTCAACCATCTGTATTAAAACGTAGCCGTACTCACGGTTTCCGTGCTCGTATGGCAACTAAAAACGGCCGTCAAGTTTTAGCTCGTCGTCGTGCTAAAGGTCGTAAAAGTTTATCCGCATAATCCAGCCCCTCGCTGTGATTAAGCTAAACTTTTCTAGGGAGTTACGTCTGCTAACTCCCGCTCAATTCAAATACGTTTTCCAAGATCCGCAACGTGCGAGTTCCCCCGAAATTACCATTCTAGCCCGTCCTAATCAGGAATCTGTTCCACGTTTAGGTTTAGCGGTAGCAAAAAAGCATTTAAAACGCGCCCACGATCGTAATCGCATTAAGCGTTTATGTCGTGAACGTTTTCGTTTGTTGCAACATCAATTGCCGCATTATGATTTTGTTATTGTAGTAAAACGAGGGATTGGGCGTTTAGACAATCAGCAAATATTCAATTCATTGGATAAATTATGGCAGCGCCACATTCGCTTGGCTCGAAAGTCTTAATTGCGCTTATTCGCTTTTATCAGCTCGTTATTAGTCCTTTAATTGGCCCACGTTGCCGATTCACGCCAACTTGTTCTTGCTACGGCATTGAAGCATTAAAAACGCACGGTGCGTTAAAAGGTGGTTGGCTTACGTTAAAACGTATATTAAAATGTCATCCTTTACACGCTGGTGGATACGATCCTGTTCCGCCGAAGATCAATAACAACAAAGAGAACAAATAATGGATTCAAGACGTAGCCTGTTAGTGCTAGCACTACTCTTTATTTCTTTTCTTGTTTATCAGCAATGGCAAGTGGATTACCATTCACCAAAGCCTGTTGCCACTGAACAAGCGCAAACTTCTAATTCTCAAGGCGAATTAACAGCAAATTCAGACCTTGCTAACCTTGCTCAAGGTAAAGTCATTACCTTAGAAAATGATGTATTCCGTTTAAAAGTAAATACATTAGGTGGGGACGTAGTGCGTTCTGAATTATTAAAATATGATGCAGAATTAGATTCCCATACACCATTTGTTTTATTGAACGATACACCAGAGCATATTTATATTGCACAAAGTGGTTTAGTTGGCAAAAACGGGATTGACACCAAAGCAGGGCGTGCCAATTATCAAGTTGATGGCGATCATTTCAAATTAGCTGACGGGCAAAATGAACTTGTTGTACCATTTGTTTTTGAAAAAGATGGCGTAACGTACCGCAAAATTTTCGTCTTAAAACGCGGCGAATATGATGTGGCAGTGAACTTTGAAATTGCCAACCAAAGTGGTCAAGCTATTGAAGTTGAGCCTTATGCAAAATTAACCCATACTTTGGTAGAAAGCTCAGGCAGTATGGCGATGCCAACTTATACTGGTGGCGCGTATTCTTCTTCTGAAACGAATTATAAAAAATACAGCTTCCAAGATATGGAAGAAAAAGATCTTTCTATCCAAACCAAAGCAGGTTGGGTAGCAGTATTGCAACATTATTTCGTGTCTGCGTGGATTCCAAATCAAGACAGCACACATCTTTTATATACTTCTACGGACAAAGCACGTAATTTAGGGGCAATTGGTTATCGTGGGCCAGTGGTGGATATTCCAGCAGGTGCAACACAAAGCATCACCAGCAAATTATGGACCGGGCCGAAATTACAAAATCAAATGGCAGAAGTGGCAAACCACTTAGATTTAACCGTGGATTACGGTTGGGCGTGGTTTATTGCGAAACCGTTATTCTGGCTACTTACCCACATTCACGATTTAGTGAAAAACTGGGGTCTTGCGATTATTGGTGTAACCTTAGTGGTGAAAGGTTGTTTATACCCATTAACCAAAGCACAATATACCTCAATGGCGAAAATGCGTATGCTACAACCGAAAATCCAAGAAATGCGTGAGCGTTATGGTGAAGATCGTCAGCGTATGAGCCAAGAAATGATGAAATTGTACAAAGAAGAAAAAGTGAACCCACTGGGGGGCTGTTTACCAATTCTTTTACAAATGCCAATTTTCATCGCCTTATACTGGACATTTATGGAAGCCGTTGAACTACGCCACGCGCCATTCTTCGGTTGGATTCAAGATTTATCGGCACAAGATCCGTATTTCATCTTGCCAATTTTAATGGGCGGATCAATGTTCTTATTACAAAAAATGTCACCAACACCTGTTGCTGATCCAATGCAACAAAAAATTATGACATTTATGCCGTTGATCTTTATGGTATTCTTCCTATTCTTCCCAGCAGGTTTGGTACTCTACTGGTTAGTTTCCAACCTTATCACCATTGCTCAACAACAATGGATTTACCGTGGGTTAGAGAAAAAAGGATTACACTCTCGTAAAAAATAACGAGATAAAAGAATAAAAGGTATCTCAGGATACCTTTTATTTTATGCTTTTTGGCTATACCTACCGCGGAGCAAACTCGCCATAACCTACCCTCAAGGAGCGATGATGACATACAACCTTAACCAAAAAATCTTCGCCGCCGTTGTAAATAGCGAAAGTGGGGAAGTGAGTAACCAAACGCGTTTTCATTATTTTCAACAAGGCACGATGATTTGGGCTGAGTACGCAAGCGGTGAAATTAAAAAAGGTTTTCTAATTGGCAAATTTATTTCTGATGATGAAATTAGCTTTACTTATCAACACCTTAATCAGCAATTAGAAAATCGTCTAGGAAAATGTGTCAGTAAAATTTCCTCGCTACCTTCAGGCAAATTGCGTTTAAATGAACAGTGGCAATGGCTAGACGGCGAGCAAGAAACGGGCGAATCAGTCATTGAAGAAATTTAAAACCTCTTGCGAAAGGTTTAAAATCAACTTAACAAAATCTAAGCATTTTAAAGTGCGGTGTTTTTAGGAAACATTTTTATGACAAAAGAAACCATTGTCGCCCAAGCCACGCCGATCGGACGTGGGGGCGTGGGGATTTTAGGGTGTCAGGGCCTTTAGCCAATCAAGTGGCTGAAGAGGTGCTAGGCAAGCCTCTCAAACCGCGTTTGGCAAATTATTTGCCTTTCAAAGATAGCGATGGCACGGTGTTAGATCAGGGGATCGCCTTATTCTTCAAAGCCCCAAATTCTTTCACTGGTGAAGATGTATTAGAGCTACAAGGCCACGGCGGACAGATTATTTTAGATCTCTTACTCAAACGCATTTTGCAAGTGAAAGGCGTTCGCTTAGCACGTCCAGGGGAATTTTCCGAGCAGGCATTTTTGAACGACAAACTCGATCTTGCACAAGCAGAGGCGATCGCCGATCTCATTGACGCGACCTCTGAGCAAGCGGCACGTTCTGCATTGAAATCCTTACAAGGGGAATTTTCTAATAAAATCAATCAGCTTGTCGATGATGTCATTTATCTACGCACCTATGTAGAAGCGGCGATTGATTTCCCTGATGAAGAAATTGATTTCTTGGCGGACGGAAAAATTGAAGCCAAATTGCGTGAAATTATTGCTCAACTTGCTGCCGTACGAGCAGAAGCCAAGCAAGGGGCGATTTTGCGTGAAGGAATGAAAGTGGTGATCGCAGGGCGACCAAATGCAGGAAAATCTAGCCTACTCAATGCTCTCGCAGGACGCGAAGCGGCGATTGTAACTGATATTGCAGGCACAACTCGAGATGTGCTGCGTGAGCATATCCACATTGACGGAATGCCGTTGCATATTATTGATACCGCAGGTTTGCGTGATGCCACCGATGAAGTAGAGCGTATTGGGATTCGCCGTGCGTGGGACGAAATTGAGCAAGCAGATCGCATTATTCTGATGTTAGACAGCACCGATAGCGAAGAAAATCTCGCACAAGTGCGGTCAGAATTTGGCAAAATTGCCGAACAATATCCCTTTAACCATTGTGCGTAATAAAGCGGATTTAAGTGGTGAAGCGGAAACCATTAGCGAACAGAATGGACAAACCACCATCAGTCTTTCTGCCAAAACACAAGTTGGTGTGGACTTACTGCGTGAGCATCTGAAACAATCAATGGGTTATAACACCAGTGCAGAAGGGGGATTCCTTGCACGCCGCCGCCATTTGGAAGCCTTAGAACAAGCGGATACCCACTTACAAGCAGGACTTATTCAGCTCACAGAATTTTACGCAGGTGAACTGCTCGCCGAAGAATTGCGAATGGTGCAAAATCACCTGAGCGAAATTACCGGACAATTTACCTCTGATGATCTGCTCGGCAATATTTTTAGTTCGTTTTGTATTGGGAAATAAATCAGTAGAAAATAAAAGTGCGGTGTCATTTTATTGATTTTTTATGATGAGATTGACATTGCAAAATAAACATTAACGCGACAAGCTCGCATTTATTCTTACTAGCCACCGCGTGGCTGAGATAAACAAACGCCATACGGTGTGTATGGTGTGATGATTAAAAAAGGTCGTAACGGAATAGATTAATGCAATTAATTCAAGGGTTAAAACAACTGCCCGCTATTTTTCAGCAACAAGGCTGTGCCTTAACCATTGGGAATTTTGATGGCGTGCATTTAGGGCATCAAGCGGTGTTGCGTCATTTGCGTGAAAAAGCAAGTGCGCTTTCTTTGCCCATGGTTGTGATGCTTTTTGAACCCCAGCCGAGCGAATATTTTATGGGCGACAACGCACCGCCGCGCTTAATGCGGCTGCGCGATAAATTAAGTGCGTTGGCAGATTTGGGCGTGGATTATGTTATTCGCATCAAATTTGACCGCACTTTTGCTCAGCTTTCTGCGCAACAATTTATTGAACAATGCTTGGTGCAGAAACTCAATGTGAAATTCTTAAGCATTGGCGATGATTTCCGTTTTGGCGCAGGGCGTACAGGGGATTTTGCGCTATTACAACAAGCGGGGAAGAAATACGGTTTTGCGGTGGAAGATAATTGTAGTTTTCGTTTAAATGAACAACGCATTAGCAGCACAGCGATCCGTCAAGCCTTAGCTGATGATAATTTAGCCCTTGCCGAGCAGCTTTTAGGCAAGCCTTATTGCATTTATGGGCGCGTGGTGCAAGGCAATAAATTAGGGCGAACCATCGGTTTTCCAACGGCAAATATTCGTCTGCAACGCCAAGTGAACCCTGTGAAAGGCGTGTATGCCGTGCGAGCCAAATTGCCTGATGGCACGGAATATGAGGGTGTAGCAAATATTGGTCGCCGCCCGACCATTAATGGTGTGAAGCAATTACTTGAAGTTCATCTGTTTGATTTTAAACAAGATATTTATGGGCAACCCTTGCAAGTGGAACTCTGTGATAAAATCCGTGATGAGGTGAAATTCCCTTCTTTTGATGCGTTAAAAGAGCAAATTGCCAAAGATGTGGAAGTGGCAAAGGATTATTTTAGCCAAGCCAAAAGAACGAGCTCAATGGCTTAAAGTGCGGTAAAAAAGTTTCCAAAAAAAAGCACCGCACTAATCAGGGATTGAATAACAATTCCCAGCCCCCATTCTTTAACATTTGGCTATTTATGCGTATAATGCCAAGGTTATTGTGCATTCAATGCAAGATTTTATTTTTATACAACGTGGAAAAAACAAATGTCGAATGAAAATGTAGATTACAAAAACACGCTTAACCTGCCTGCGACAGGGTTTCCAATGCGTGGCGATCTGGCGAAACGCGAGCCAGTAATGCTTAAAAATTGGTATGAGAAAAAACTTTACGACAAAATCAGACAAGCAGCACAGGGGAAAAAATCCTTTATTCTGCACGATGGCCCTCCTTACGCCAACGGCTCAATTCACATTGGACACGCTGTAAATAAAATTTTAAAAGACATTATTATTAAATCTAAAACCGCAGCGGGCTTTGACAGCCCTTATATCCCGGGCTGGGACTGCCACGGTTTGCCGATTGAATTGAAAGTAGAAGGCTTAGTGGGAAAACCAGGGGACAAAATTTCTGCGGCACAATTCCGCGAAGAATGTCGTAACTATGCACGCGAGCAAGTGGAAGGGCAAAAGAAAGATTTTATCCGCTTGGGCGTGTTAGGGGATTGGGATAATCCTTATTTAACAATGAATTATGACACCGAAGCGAATATCATTCGCACCCTTGCCAAAGTGGTGGAAAACAACCATTTATACAAAGGCTATAAGCCCGTGCATTGGTGCTTGGATTGTGCTTCTTCGCTGTCTGAAGCGGAAGTGGAATACGAAGACAAAACCTCGCCGTCAATCTATGTGGCATTCCCTGCCGTTGATGAAAGTGCGGTGTTAAATCAATTCAATTTAACAGAAACGGGTAGTGGTGAAATTTTCGCTGTAATTTGGACAACCACCCCTTGGACGTTGCCATCAAACCGTGCGATTGCGGTGAATGCGGATTTAGATTACCAACTGCTGCAATTTGGCGATAAACGCTTGATCTTAGCTAAAGAATTGGTGGAAAGCGTGCAAAAAGCCCTTGGTGAAGAAAATGTGAAAGTGCTAGGTTCAGCCAAAGGGGCGGATTTAGAATTGCTCCGCTTTAACCACCCATTCTATGAGTATAGCGTGCCTGTAATTTTGGGTGATCACGTTACCACTGACGGCGGTACGGGCTTAGTGCATACCGCTCCCGATCACGGTCAGGACGACTATATTGTCGGACAAAAATACGGCTTAGAAATGGCGAATTTAATTACTGACGCAGGTGTCTTTAATGACAACACACCATTCTTCGCGGGCAAAAAAGTCTTTGAAAGTAACGACTTAGTGATTGAAAAAACTCATTGAAAAAAGGCAATCTGTTAAAAGTACAAAAAATTCGCCACAGCTACCCGCATTGCTGGCGACACAAAACACCAATTATTTTCCGTGCCACACCACAATGGTTTATCGGAATGGAAACCAACGGTTTACGCAAACAGGCGTTAGAGGAAATCAAAAAAGTGCGTTGGATCCCAGATTGGGGTCAAGCACGCATTGAAAAAATGGTAGAAAACCGTCCAGACTGGTGTATTTCCCGTCAGCGTACTTGGAATGTGCCGATCGCCCTGTTTATTCATAAAGACACGGAAGAGCTACACCCGCGTTCGTTGGAGTTAATCGAAGAAGTGGCAAAACGCGTAGAGCAAGCGGGCATTCAAGCGTGGTGGGATCTCGATCCTGCGGAATTGCTTGGCGAAGAAGCGAAAGATTACAAAAAAGTACCAGACACCCTTGATGTGTGGTTCGATTCAGGATCAACCTATAATTCTGTCGTAAAAGTTCGCCCAGAGTTTAACGGCAAAGAGCCAGATATGTATTTGGAAGGCTCAGATCAACATCGCGGTTGGTTTATGTCGTCCTTAATGCTTTCCACCGCAACAGACAATAAAGCCCCGTATAAACAAGTACTTACGCACGGTTTTACGGTAGACGGACAAGGGCGTAAAATGTCAAAATCCATCGGCAACATTGTTACACCGCAAGAGGTAATGGACAAATTCGGCGGCGATATTTTACGTTTATGGGTGGCTTCCACCGATTACACAGGGGAAATGTCGGTTTCTGATGAAATCCTCAAACGTGCGGCAGACAGCTATCGCCGTATTCGTAACACGGCGCGTTTCCTTTTGGCGAACCTAAATGGCTTTGATCCAAAACGCGATTTAGTTAAACCAGAAGAGATGATCGTACTCGATCGTTGGGCGGTGGACTGTGCCTTGAATGCACAAAAAGAGATCCAAGAAGCTTATGATAATTATCAATTCCACGCGGTGGTTCAGCGTTTGATGAAATTCTGCTCGATCGAAATGGGATCGTTCTATTTAGATATTATCAAAGATCGCCAATACACCACCAAAGCGGACAGCCTCGCACGCCGTAGCTGTCAAACCGCGTTGTGGCATATTGCCGAAGCCCTCGTGCGTTGGATTGCCCCAATTTTATCCTTTACCGCTGATGAAATTTGGCAATATATCCCTGGTGAGCGTGCGGAATTTGTGTTTACCGAAGAGTTCTACAAGGGATTATTCCCATTGAACGCTGATGAAACAATGAGTGACGCTTACTGGCAACAAGTGTTAAAACTGCGAGATGAAGTTAATCGCGTATTAGAGCAAGCCCGTGCGGATAAAGTCATTGGTGCGGCATTGGAAGCGGAAGTTACCCTTTACGCAAACGAAGAATACGCGAAGATTTTATCTCAATTAGGCGATGAATTACGCTTTGTGCTGATTACCTCAAAAGCCGAAGTGAAACCACTTGCCGAAGCTGATGTTGAGGATGGTGAAGTGGACGGCTTTAAAGTGAAAGTGGTGCGTTCTGCCAACGAAAAATGTCCGCGTTGCTGGCATTATTCCGACACCATCGGACAAAACGCCGCCCACCCAACGCTTTGTTCTCGTTGTGTGGAAAACGTGGACGGCGAGGGCGAAGTCAGACATTTCGCGTAAAAAACGTCAAAAAATCCGACCGCACTTTGTCTGCAAAATAACAAAGTGCGGTGCTTTTTTCGCACGCTTTTTGTTATAGCTATTTGTCGGGACGAACCTATGTGTTGTGTAGGGGCGAACCTATGTGTTCGCCCGTATTAATAAATAGCGAATTGTAGCGATAAAAACATTCGCTTGATAAAAACAGGATACCCAATGTTAAAAAAATCAGGACTTGCGTTCCTTTGGCTAAGTGCGGTGGTTTTTGGCATCGATTTATTGAGTAAATATGCCGTTGTGAGCCATTTTGCCCTGTATGACAGCGTGCAAATTTTGCCTATTTTTAACCTCACCTATGTCCGCAACTATGGGGCAGCCTTTAGCTTTTTAGCGGATCATTCAGGCTGGCAAAAAATGTTTTTTATTTTGCTTGCTATCGGCATTTCCGCAATGCTTTGCGTATTTTTAGCCCAAAATAAAGCAAGCCAACGCTTACAAAATAGTGCCTATGCTCTAATTATTGGTGGTGCGTTAGCCAATATGGCAGATCGGGCTTACCACGGCTTTGTAGTGGATTTTTTCGATTTTTATTGGCAACAATGGCATTATCCCGTGTTTAACGTGGCAGATATTGCCATTTGTATTGGGGCGGCATTGCTTGCCATTGACGCAATAAAAAATGGCGAGAAGAAAACGGAGAAAGCCAAGTGAAAATTATTTTAGCCAACCCCCGTGGTTTCTGTGCGGGCGTAGATCGTGCCATTAGCATTGTGGAATTAGCCTTAGAAATTCACGGTTCACCGATCTATGTTCGCCACGAAGTGGTGCATAATCGCTTTGTGGTCAATGGTTTGCGTGAGCGTGGTGCGGTGTTCGTAGAAGAATTAGACGAAGTGCCAGATGGGGCGATTGTGATCTTTTCCGCTCACGGCGTTTCCCAAGCGGTGCGTCAAGAAGCGAAAAAACGCGAGTTAAAAGTGTTTGATGCCACCTGCCCGCTGGTTACCAAAGTGCATATGCAAGTGGCTCGAGCCAGTCGCAAAGGCACAAAAGCCGTGTTAATCGGACACGAAGGACACCCCGAAGTGGAAGGCACAATGGGGCAATATGATAACGCGGAGGGCGGGATCTATTTGGTGGAAGATGTGGAAGACATCGCCAAACTGGCTTTGAGCAAAGAGGACGACATCACCTTTATGACGCAAACCACCCTGTCTATTGATGACACTAGCGAGGTGATCGCAGCGTTAAAAGCGAAATATCCAGCCATTCAGGGGCCGCGTAAAAATGATATTTGCTATGCCACCACCAACCGCCAGCAAGCGGTGCGGGAGCTGGCAGAGCAAGCGGATTTGGTGATCGTTGTGGGATCGAAAAATTCCTCAAACTCAAACCGCTTGGCAGAGCTTGCCACCCGAATGGGCGTTACCGCGAAATTGATCGATGATGCTAATGACATTGAAGAAGCTTGGCTGAACAATGTTTCTACGATTGGCATTACTGCAGGCGCTTCTGCCCCTGAAGTGCTGGTGCAATCGGTGGTGAACCGCCTCAAAGAACTAGGCGTAACCCAAGTGGAAGAGCTACAAGGCTGTGAAGAAAACACCGTGTTTGAAGTGCCGCGAGAGCTACGTATTAAGGAAGTGAATTAAAGGCTTCTGCGAGCGGTGCAATTTTTTCAAAAAAATGTGTTTGCTAATTTTGTGCTAATTTTAGCTTTTTATAATGCTCCCGTCGCTAAGGAAGCGAACAGCAACCTACGATGAATTTTAATGATTAACAAAGGAGTATAACAATGAAAAACTTACGCAAAACACTTTTAGCCACCGCCTTAATCGGTGCAGTAACCTTCGGGGCATTGGGAACGGCTTATGCGGACAGCTTGAAAGACACCGCGATTTTTGAGCAAGCCAGCATCACCGCACAACAAGCGATGGATCAGGCAAAATCCAAATTCGACGGCAAAGTGATCGAGGTGGAACTCAAGCACAAGAAAGACAATCTCTACTATGAAGTGAAATTGCTGAAAGACAGCGAAACGCAGGAATTTAAAATTGATGCCAAAACGGGGGACGTGTTGGGATCAAAATCTGAGCAAAAAGCGGAACACGCTGAAAAACGCCAGCGTTTGCAGCAAGAGGTGAAAATTTCACTCACCCAAGCAATGGACATCGCCCAACAGCAAACGGGCGGAAAAATCAAAGAGATTGAATTTAAGGTGAAAAAAGATCGCCCGCAGTATCAAGTTAAAATGATCGTGAATGGCAAAATCGAAAAACTTCGCCTCGATGCCAACACGGGCGAGCGTTTCTAACACCGAATGAGATTTGACTTCAGCAACCGCATTGATAAAGTGCGGTTGTTTTTTATTAGTTTTTTGGTTTTTTGGAGGCAAAGAGGCAAAATGCCAAAATGCGAATTTTATTAGTGGAAGATGACAAAATGATCGCACAGGCAATGGCGGACAGCCTCAAAGAAAGCCATTATGCGGTGGATTGGGTGAACAACGGAAACACTGCCGAGCAGGCATTAATCACGCAAACCTATGATCTCGTCTTGTTAGATCTCGGGTTACCGGGGCAAGATGGCTTGCAGTTATTGCAACGCTTACGCCAACAGAAAAACACCACGCCCGTGTTAATCGTTACCGCCCGCGATGACATAGACAGCCGTTTAGCGGGGCTGGACGGTGGGGCAGATGATTATTTAATCAAACCCTTTGATATGAACGAGTTACAAGCCCGCATTCGTGCCATTTTACGCCGCCATTACGGACAAAGCTCGCCGAAAGTAATCAATGGTGATATGAGCCTTGACCCCACCACCCACCAAGTGGAAGTGAACGGCGAAGCCATTCCGCTGACCAACAAAGAATTTGCCTTGCTCCAAGTGCTAATGACGCGGGCGGGGATTATCCATTCCAGAGCGGAGCTAGAAGACAAAATTTATGCGTGGGGCGAAGAAGTGGAGAGCAATGCCATTGATTTTCTTATTCACAGCTTGCGGAAAAAACTCGGTAAAGAGCGAATAAAAAATGTACGAGGCGTGGGCTGGCTAATGGCGAAAACGGAGGCGGTATAATGCGTTCCATAAAAGCAAGGCTCAGTTTCAGCTTGATTTTGACCGTTGTCATTGTTGCGATTTTAGGCAGTGGCTGGGCATTTTACGACACCTATTACCAAACCCACAAACTGCAAGATGAAATGCTCAAAACAAATTTCGAGCTATATTTCACCGCACTTTGCACACGAAGAAAAATACAATGAAAACGGCATCGCGGTTTACTTTATTGCAAAGGATAAACCTACGGATCAGCTCAAATTGCCTGAAAATCCACAAAATGATTTTTACACCTTCGCACGAAAAAAAGGGCATTATGCGGTATTGAATAACAAAAAAATTCCTTTCATTATGACCTAAAAAACGCGGGCGAATTGTATCGCGGCTATCTTCGCACCGTGCCTCAAGGCGTTATCGTGGTGCTACAAGAAAATGAATACCGCGAAGATTTAGCCATTCACGCCGCACTGGCGAATTTTCTCCCCTTTATGCTGATTTTGCCCCTTATCGCCGTGCTGATTTATGTGATCACCCGCCAAACAATGCAACCCATCGAACGGCTTTCGCAAAAAGTGCTACAACGTTCTCAGCAAGATCTCACCCCCTTGCCGACAAACCATTTGCCCAATGAAATTACGGGCTTCGTGTTGGCGATCAACCAATTTTTAGCACGCACGGATCGTTTCATTCAACAGCAAAAACGCTTTATCGCCGATGCCTCGCACGAATTGCGTAGCCCAATGACCGTGATTTCCTTACAGGCGGAACGCCTCGCCCAGCACCCGTTACCGACGGAAACCGCTCAGCAAGTGGCACAGCTCAATCAAAGCATTCAACGCAGCCGCCATCTTTTGGAGCAATTACTTTCCTTAGCACGAATGCAAAACGGCGAAAAAACGAGCCGCACTTTATGTGCCATTCAATCAGTATTTAGCCAAGTGATCGCCGATTTATACCCCCTCGCCGAACAAAAACAACAAGATTTAGGCGTGGAATCGCCTCAACCAATTTTCTTTCAAGGCAACGAAACGGAACTTTATCTTTTAATCAAAACCCTTGTAGATAACGCCATTCGCTACACGCCAACGGGCAGCCGCATTGACCTTTGGGCGGAAGATACGGCAGAGCATTTAATTTTGAATGTGGAAGATAACGGCAACGGCATTCCTACAGCGGAACGCCAACGCGTGTTCGACCCGTTCTATCGCATACTTGGCTCAGACCAAATGGGATCAGGATTAGGGCTTGCCATCGCCCAGCAAATCGTCCAAAACTACGGCGGAAAAATTGAGCTACGCGACAGCCGCCACTTCCCAACGGGGCTATGGGTGCGAGTGAGCTTAGCGAAGTAACACTGTAAAAAAGTGAAAGAAGTTTAGCGATATACTAATTCTGTGCTAATTTTTCTTTTGTATGATGAGGGCAATGAAAAACGTATCGCGAAAGGCATTTCACGTTCAACCGCATTAAGCCGAAAACGTACAAAAAGTACGGCAAGGCGAACTGCGTATGAAATGAAAACCAGCCCGCGAGCTTTTAACCCCTAACATTTTAAAGAGGACAAATTTATGTTGCACAATTTCATCACCTTTTTACAAAACTTTTTATTAGCCGCTATTGACTTTGCCGTAATGGGCAGCCTCGTCTTATTCACCCTATTCGCCTTTTGTATCAGCTCCTTAGGCTTCGTATTCGCCACCCTACTTGCACGCGGAAAAGACGACAATATTATTGATGTAACCGCCGAGCGAGTTTGGTTTGAAGAGAAATAAATACGTATAAAAACCTCACTAATATCGTGAGGTTTTTTTCAAAAATAGTCCTTTACTGCTGAGTTTTAAATCAAAAATCTACCGTCTTAATTCTGTTAGTGCGGTTGCTAGATATCGTTCTAACAAATCTCCTTTTTGTAGCATACTAAAGATATTTTTAGATCTACATCACACTTCCTGACTTTGTATTTTGCTTTCTCTCTGATTTAGGCGTAAAAAAGAATCAAATAATTGACTAAAGGGAGATAGGTATGCCAAATATTGTATTAAATCGCATTGATGAACGCTTGATCCACGGTCAAGTTGGTGTGCAGTGGGTTGGTTTTGCTGGGGCAAATTTAGTGCTAGTTGCCAATGATGAAGTGGCAGAAGATCCAATGCAACAAAATTTGATGGAAATGGTGCTTGCTGAGGGCATTGATGTGCGTTTTTGGCCTTTGCAAAAGGTGATTGACAATATCCATCGTGCGGCGGATCGACAAAAAATCTTGCTTGTGTGCAAAACACCGAGTGATTTTTTAACCTTGGTGCAAGGAGGCGTGCCAATTGACAAAATTAACGTAGGCAATATGCATTATGAGGAGGGTAAAACACAGATCCATAAAACCGTATCCGTAAATGATAAAGACAGAGCGGCATTTGAACAGCTACGCCAGCTTGGTGTGCAGTGCTTTATTCAAGGTGTGCCAACCGAAGATGCAATAGATTTGTTTAAATTATTGTAAGAAAGAAGCGAGGAAACTATGGAAATTGGACTTTTACAGGCACTCTTATTGGGTGTACTTGCATTCTTTGCAGGTCTTGACCTCTATAATGGTTTAACGCATTTTCATAGACCAGTTGTATTAGGGCCTATTGTGGGAGCGATTTTAGGGGATTTACAAACAGGGATTTTAGTTGGCGGTACCCTTGAATTAGTCTGGATGGGGCTTGCGCCATTAGCAGGGGCGCAACCACCAAATGTGATTATCGGCACAATCGTGGGAACAGCATTTGCTATCACCACCAAAACCGATCCAAAAGTGGCCGTTGGGGTTGCTGTGCCATTTGCCATTGCAGTGCAAATGGGGATCACCTTCTTATTCTCCGTAATGTCAGCGGTTATGTCCCGTTGTGATCAAATGGCGGAAGAAGCCAATCTCAAAGGCATTGATTATGTGAACTATCTTGGTTTGTTAGTGCTGGGTACGTTCTATTTCTTCTGTGCGTTCTTGCCAACTTACTTTGGTGCGGAATATGCCGGTAAAATCATTGCAATGTTGCCAAAAGAAGTAATTGATGGCTTAGGCGTGGCAGGGGGCATTATGCCTGCTATCGGGTTTGCGGTATTAATGAAAATTATGATGAAAAATGCCTATATCCCTTATTTTATCCTAGGTTTTGTGGGTGCTGCTTGGCTTAATCTGCCAGTGTTAGCAATTGCTGCCGCAGCAGTGGCAATGGCATTGATTGATTATATGCGTAAAGGCAATACTGAAACAAAAGCAACGCAAAAAGAGGAGTTTCAAGATGGAATCTAAAGCACGTCAAAGCGTACAAAATGACAATGTGTACGAAGATCAAACAATGGGGACAGAACTCACTAAATCTGATATTAATACGATGGCGTGGCGTTCTTTATTACTACAAGCTTCTTTTAACTATGAGCGTATGCAAGCGGCAGGTTGGCTATATGGAATTAGCCCCGCATTGAGAAAAATTCACACCAACAAAGCGGATTTAAGCAAGGCAATGAAAGGGCATTTGGGCTTCTTCAATACCCACCCATTCCTTGTTACATTCGTAATGGGCATTGTGCTGGCAATGGAACGTTCCAAACAGGAAGTGAACGCCATTCAAAGCACAAAAATCGCCGTGGGTGCGCCATTAGGCGGCATTGGTGATGCCTTATTCTGGTTCACCTTATTGCCAATTTGTGGTGGTATTGGGGCAAGTTTAGCCTTACAAGGCTCAATCTTGGGGGCGATTTTCTTCTTTGTGGTATTTAATATTGTACATTTTGGTTTACGTTTTGGTTTAGCACACTATGCTTACAAAATGGGGGTAGCAGCTATCCCAACCATTAAGGCTAACACGAAAAAAGTATCACACGCCGCATCAATGATCGGTATGACCGTGATTGGTGCATTAGTTGCCACTTACATTCGTTTCCAAACCACCGCAGAAATCACTGCCGGTGATGCCGTGGTGAAAGTGCAAGCTGATGTGTTAGACAAGCTAATGCCAGCCTTTTTACCATTGGTGTACACCTTATTGATGTACTATTTAGTGAAACGCAACTGGTCGCCGTTACGCTTAATCATTCTCACCGTAGTGATTGGTATCGGCGGACGTTTTGCGGGTATCCTATAAATATTATTGGGATGAATGCCGAGTGTTTGCTCGGCATTTTTATCTATTTTGGATCAATAAGGAGAAAAAGATGACAACCTTGATCGTGAGCGGACACGGACATTTCGCCACAGGGCTACAAAGTGCGCTGGAGCAAATTATTGGGCAATATCCAAAGGTGGCTTTTTTTGATTTTGATGACAAACAAATCACACCAGAACAATTACGCCAAAATATCGAACAATATCTCAAGGCGGAACAGGAAAGTGCGGTGCTTTTTTGTTGCGATATTTTAGGTGGCACGCCATTTCGCCAATGTGCGATGATTGCACAACAGTTTGAGCGTGCAGAGGTGGTTGCTGGCACGAATTTACAAATGCTGATTGAAACCATTATGGCGAAAGATGAGCTTGAGTTTTTTGAGTTAGTCGCACAAGCTCTAGCCAGCGCCAATCAAGGTATCACCACACTTTCAGCACAACAAAAAACAAAAAGAAGCGCTCAGAAGATGATGGTATTTGAGGCTATTTCTCGTACCAAATTTTATTCACAAATAACGTCACTAAGCCAGATGGTGTATGGACTTTCACTTCATCATCTACTTCTTTCCCTATTAAGGCGCGCGCCACAGGGCTGTCAATGGAGATCCAATTTTTAGCGGGATCAAACTCATCACAGCCCACGATGCGGTATTGATTTTCCTCGCCATTTTCATTTTCAAGGCTTACCCAAGCACCAAAAAAGATCTTCCCTTCCTGTCTAGGGTGATAATCCACAATCTGCAACACTTCTAAACGTTTTGTCAAAAAGCGGACACGGCGATCAATTTCACGCAAACGGCGTTTACCATAAATATATTCCGCATTTTCACTGCGATCCCCTAATGCCGCCGCATCAGATACCGCTTGCGTAACCTTAGGACGTTCTTCCTTCCACAAAAATTTCAATTCTTGATCCAACGCATTCCAACCGCTACGCGTAATGTAATTTGATTTTGACATTGTGCTATACCTTTACTTTTAAATTTATAAAAACTATTCATCAAACGGATTGAATAATTTTATCCCCATACGTGAGAAATCTGCGGTGTTTCTTGTAACAAGAGTAAGACCATATTGAATAGCACTAGCAGCAATCCAAGCATCATTTTTGGGGCAGTGATTGGGAATATGTAATGTTGCACAGATCTGTGCTGTTTTAGCATCAAGATGAAGAATACGATTTGCAAAGCCTATTTTTATGGTGTTTTCAAACCATTGACGGAGTATTTTCCTTGCCAAGGATCTTTACGTTCTTTAGCTAAAATGCCACGTTCTAATTCCATCATTACGACAATATTCGTATAAATTTGCTGTTCATTAATTTCAGATAACCAACGAATGACTCCTTGGTTTGCTTTCCCACTTTTAATTTTACGAATTTCACTTAATACATTAGTATCAATAAAATACATTTTGTCCTCTAATCATCAAGTTCAATGGGAGCACGTTGCTTTGTTGAACGAGGTGGAATTTCTAATTCAATATCAGCTTCATCTTGTGGCATTAATGCCTCTAACGCATTACGAGGTGAAAGCGATCGTAACGTTTTCTGATAATCGGTATAGCTCATTAACACATAAGTTGGTTCACCTCGATTAGTTACAATAACAGGTGCGATTTGTGCCGCTTTTTGTGCCTGATTGAGATGTTGATTAAATTCTCGGCTGGTCATAATCGTCATTTTGAACTCCTTGTAGTGATGTTTCTACAATGTAGTGTAAAAAGAAAAAAATAACAAGAAAAAATTGTAGGTTAAATTTGTGGCAAAGAAACATTTGAGCAATGCCCACAAAACCAGTATCCTATGGCAATTTTTACTAATTGTTTTACTAATCAAAATAAAAGCCAATGCTAAATCAACAAATTTCACAGATTATTGCCGCAGAGCTTGCGGTACGCCCGCAGCAGATTTTAGCTGCCATTCAATTATTAGACGAAGGCAACACCATTCCTTTTATTGCACGTTATCGTAAAGAAGTCACGGGCGGTTTAGATGACACCCAATTACGCCATTTTGAAACCCGCCTGATCTATTTGCGTGAGTTAGAAGATCGCCGTCAAACCATTTTGAAATCCATTGAAGAACAGGGCAAATTGACGGAGGAATTACGCAACCAAATCCAACAAACCCAAAGCAAAACTGAGCTGGAAGATTTGTATTTGCCGTACAAACCGAAACGCCGTACCAAAGGGCAAATCGCCATTGAAGCAGGGCTTGAGCCGTTGGCGGAAAGCCTTTGGAATGATCCAAACCAAGATCCTGAAAGCGCAGCAAACGCTTATATTGACGCAGAAAAAGGCTTTGCCGATAGCAAAGCAGTGTTAGACGGCGCGCGTTATATTTTAATGGAACGCTTCGCGGAAGATGCACAATTATTGGCGAAAGTGCGTCAGTATCTACAACAAAGTGCGGTGTTAATTTCTAAAGTTTTAGACGGTAAAGAGCAGGAAGGGGAAAAATTCCAAGATTATTTTGATCACCAAGAGCTTTGGCATAATGTGCCTTCGCACCGTGCTTTAGCAATGTTCCGTGGACGTAATGAGGGCATTTTGCAGTTGAGCTTAAATGCCGACCCAGAACAGGAAGAAGGGGCGCGTCAGAGTTATTGTGAAGAAATTATTCGCCAACATTTGGGTGTGCATTTCAACCAACAGCCCGCGGACAAATGGCGTGAGCAGGTGATCAGCTGGACGTGGCGGATTAAGGTTTCGCTTCATTTGGAAACTGAATTAATGAGTCAGTTGCGTGAAAAAGCGGAAGAAGAAGCCATCAATGTTTTTGCGCGAAATCTTACCGCACTTTTAATGGCTGCCCCAGCTGGCGCAAAAAACACAATGGGGTTAGACCCCGGTTTGCGAACAGGCGTGAAAGTTGCCGTTGTGGATAATACAGGAAAATTATTGGCTACGGATACGATTTATCCACATACAGGACAAGCAGCAGCGGCGATGGCGAGCCTTTATCAATTAATCGAACGCCATAATGTGGAACTGATCGCTATTGGAAATGGCACAGCATCAAGAGAAACAGAACGCTTTGCCAAAGATGTATTAAAGCAAATCTCAGGACAAAAACCACAAACCGTGGTGGTGAGCGAAGCGGGGGCTTCTGTTTATTCTGCTTCCGAATTAGCCGCACAAGAATTTCCACAGCTTGATGTGTCTTTGCGTGGTGCGGTGTCGATCGCACGGCGTTTACAAGACCCGCTCGCGGAATTAGTGAAAATTGAGCCGAAAGCTATTGGTGTAGGGCAGTATCAGCACGATGTTAATCAAAGCCAATTAGCACGCAAATTGGACGCGGTGGTGGAAGATTGTGTAAACGCCGTGGGCGTGGATTTAAACACCGCCTCCGTGCCATTATTGGCTCGTGTGGCAGGAATGACAAAGACGTTGGCACAAAATATCGTGCAGTTCCGTGATGAAAACGGGCGTTTTGAAAACCGCGAACAGTTGAAAAAAGTGGCTCGCTTAGGGCCGAAAGCTTTTGAGCAATGTGCGGGCTTTATGCGTATCCCGCAAGGTAAAAATCCTCTTGATGCGTCAGGCGTTCACCCTGAAACCTACCCTGTGGTGGAAAAAATCTTGCAAGCCACGCAGCAATCTATCCAAGATTTAATGGGCAACGCCAGTGCCATTCGTCAGCTCGATGCAAAACAATTTATTGATGAACAGTTTGGTTTGCCAACGGTGCAGGATATTTTCAAAGAGCTAGAAAAACCGGGGCGCGATCCGCGTGGTGAATTTAAAACTGCCACCTTTATGGACGGCGTGGAAGAAATTAGCGATTTGAAAGCGGGAATGATCCTTGAAGGCACAGTTACCAACGTAACCAATTTTGGCGCGTTTGTGGATATTGGCGTGCATCAAGACGGGCTAGTGCATATTTCTTCCCTTTCCAATAAATTTGTGGAAGATCCGCACGAGGTGGTGAAAACAGGGGATATTGTGAAAGTCAAAGTGTTGGAAGTGGACGTAGCGCGCAAGCGGATCGCATTGACGATGCGTTTAGACGAACAGCCTGTGGATAAATCGCAAAATGGCGAAAAAAATCACCGCACTTTGGCGGCGAAAAATCAGCGTAACGCACAAGCGCAGCGTAAGCCACAAAATAACAGCGCAATGGGCAATGCCTTTGCCGATGCGTTGAAAA
>NZ_PQVI01000129.1 GCF_002921145.1 Avibacterium endocarditidis | reverse complement strand
CGCTACACAAAATTACAATTTTTTTCGCCTAAAAATCTAACTTCCATTCGGGCAAGACTGAAGGGAACCCACAAAAGATCATCTAGATTAAATGGGTATATAAGAAATTTTTCATAATTTGTATTATACCTATTCTTCTTGCAAGGCTTTAAGCAATTCTTTTGGTGGTAAATAACCACCGATAAGCTCACCTTTCGGCGTAACAATGCTTGGCGTGCCGCGCACACCAAATTGCACACCAAGTTCATAGTGTTTCTTCACGATATCAGCATTTTTCAAAGTTTTCGGCAAGTTGCCTTTTTCCGCTTCATTTAAAGCTTGTGCAGGATCTTTCGCTTGCCAAATGGCTTCCATTTGTTTTGCTGTATTGTTATTTAAGCCACCGCGCGGAAATGCAAGGTAACGAACGGTGATGCCTAAATCATTATACTGACTAAGTTGTTGATGTAATAAGTGGCAATAATGGCAGGTAATATCCATAAATACGGTTACCACATATTTTTCATTTTTTGCCGGATAAACAATCATTTCATTTTTATAACTATTTAATTTATCTAGCAAAAATTTTCCTGTTAAATCCACCGCACCTTTATCAGTTAGCTCATATAGCTGACCTTGCAGCACATATTTGCCGTCTTCGGAAGCGTAAAAAATGCCTTCGTTGCTGATAACTGTTTTTAAGCCATTGATCGGCGATGACTTAATTTCCATTTGTGATACGCCAAGTTTTTTTAATTGCGCTTCAATTTGTGCATCGCTTGCCACGGCATAGACGGACAACGCGGCTAACGAAAGTGCGGTAATGATTTTCTTCATTTTTCTTTCCTGATGTCTATTCCTTGTGAAAGGCGGATTTTATCACAAGCCCAATCAACAAGCTAATAGGAAAAGGCTTTCAACATAATTGACCTACCAAATTGGGCTAAAATAGCATATAATTCGGCTCTTATATGCAAAATTAGATAGAACTGAATTTATGTTTGAAATTAATCCAATCAAAAATAAAATTGCCGATCTCACTGAACGCACGGCAACCCTTAGGGGGTATCTTTGACTTTGATAGCAAAGTCGAACGGTTAGAAGAAGTCAATGCTGAACTTGAACAGCCTGATGTATGGAATGGGCCAGAAAAAGCGCAAGCGCTCGGCAAAGAGCGTGCCAGCCTTGAAAGCGTGGTGAATACCATCAACAACCTGCAACAAGGGTTAGACGATGTGGACGGCTTGCTTGAACTCGCCATTGAAGCGGAAGACGAAGCCACCTTCAACGAAGCTGTCGCCGAATTAGACGAGCTAGAACAAAAACTCGCAGGGCTTGAATTTCGCCGAATGTTCAGCGGTGTACACGACAGTGCCGATTGCTATGTGGATCTGCAAGCAGGTTCAGGCGGTACGGAAGCTCAAGACTGGACAGAAATGCTATTGCGAATGTACTTACGTTGGGCGGAAAGCAAAGGCTTTAAAACAGAATTAATGGAAGTTTCAGACGGCGATGTGGCAGGCATAAAATCGGCCACTATTCGCATTTCTGGCGAATACGCATTTGGCTGGCTACGCACTGAAACAGGCATTCATCGCCTTGTGCGAAAAAGCCCGTTTGATTCCAACAACCGCCGCCACACCTCTTTCAGCGCCGCTTTTGTGTACCCTGAAATTGATGACGATATTGATATTGAAATCAATCCTGCGGATTTACGCATTGATGTGTATCGCGCCTCAGGTGCGGGCGGTCAGCACGTGAATAAAACCGAAAGTGCGGTGCGAATTACCCATATTCCAAGCGGTATTGTGGTGCAATGTCAAAACGATCGTTCACAGCATAAAAATAAAGATCAGGCGATGAAACAGCTCAAAGCCAAGCTCTACGAATTGGAGCTACAAAAGCAAAATGCGGAAAAACAAGCAATGGAAGACAACAAATCCGACATTGGTTGGGGCAGCCAAATTCGTTCTTATGTGTTAGATGATTCACGCATCAAAGATTTGCGTACGGGCATAGAAAACCGCAACACCCAAGCCGTACTAGACGGCGATTTGGACAGATTTATTGAGGCGAGTTTGAAGGCTGGGCTATAATAGAACAATAAAATAATCACTGAAATTTAAAGGTAAAACAAAATGACAGAACAAACCCAAGAATTAGATTTAAACGGTGAAATGCTGGTTCGCCGTGAAAAATTAGCGGCGTTGCGTCAAAAAGGCAATGCGTTTCCCAATACCTTCCGCCGTGATGCGCTTGCGCAGGATTTACATCAACAATATGATGAGGTTGATGGCGAAGCCTTGAAAGAACAAGGTGTGGAAGTGAAAGTGGCAGGACGTATTATGACACGCCGTATTATGGGTAAAGCAACTTTCGTTACCTTGCAAGATATGAGCGGCCGTATTCAGCTTTATATTGCACGCGACAACCTGCCTGAAGGCGTTTATGCCGATGACGTGGGCAACTGGGATTTGGGCGATATTGTGGGCGTGAAAGGGACGCTATTCAAAACCAAAACCAATGAGCTTACCGTGCGCGCTAGCGAAGTACAGCTTTTAACCAAGGCATTGCGTCCATTGCCAGATAAATTCCACGGTCTCGCGGATCAAGAAATGCGTTATCGTCAGCGTTATTTGGATCTTATTTCTAACGAAGAGTCTCGCCGCACTTTTATTATCCGTTCAAAAGTAATTGCAGGAATGCGTGAATATTTCATCAGCAAAGGCTTTATTGAAGTAGAAACACCAATGTTGCAAGTGATCCCAGGCGGTGCGGCAGCACGTCCATTTGTGACCCATCACAATGCTTTAGATATTGATATGTATCTGCGTATTGCGCCAGAACTTTATCTCAAACGCCTTGTTGTTGGTGGCTTTGAGCGTGTGTTTGAGCTAAACCGTAACTTCCGTAACGAAGGCGTATCGGTGCGTCATAACCCAGAGTTTACGATGATCGAGTACTATCAAGCCTATGCGGACTACCACGATTTAATGGATAACACCGAAGAGTTATTACGCAAGTTGGCCTTAGATATTTTAGGCACAACCATCGTCCCTTACGGTGATTATGAATTTGATTTTGGCAAACCGTTCGAGCGAATCACAATGCACGAGGCGATCTTAAAACACGGTTCGGATAAAGGTATCGTGAAAGAGGATCTGTACGACCTCGATCGTGCCAAAGCCTTGGCTTCCAAACTTAGCATTGAAGTACAAAAATCTTGGGGCTTAGGCTCGATCGTCAATGCCATTTTTGAAGAAGTGGCAGAACATCACTTAATTCAGCCAACGTTCTTAATGGCTCACCCTGCGGAAATTTCACCATTAGCACGCCGTAATGATGAAAACCCAGAAGTGACCGATCGTTTTGAACTATTTATCGGTGGCCGCGAAATTGGTAACGGCTTCTCAGAGCTTAACGATGCAGAAGATCAGGCTGAACGCTTTGATGCGCAGGTTGCAGCAAAAGAAGCAGGCGATGATGAAGCGATGTTCAAAGATGACGATTTTGTTACCGCACTTGAACACGGTTTACCACCAACCGCTGGCGAAGGCTTAGGCATCGACCGCTTAGCAATGCTTTTCGCTAACGCCCCATCAATCCGTGATGTGATTTTATTCCCAGCGATGAAGCATAAAGGATAATTTTTAATCAAATAGGGAAAGGTTAGCTATGATCTTTCCCTTTATTATGAAATGGCAACAAAATGAATAATTTAGCCCTAGAACAACTTCTTAACGAAAAACTTAACGCAGCGGCGATTTCTGACTATGCTCCCAATGGTTTGCAAGTGGAAGGCAGAGAGCAGGTGAAAAAAATCATTACTGGTGTAACCGCAAGCCAAGCCTTGATTGATTATGCCATTGCGCAAAATGCTGATGCCATTTTGGTACACCATGGTTATTTTTGGAAAAGTGAAAATCCCTGTATTCGTGGAATGAAAGGCAAGCGCATCAAGGCATTATTGCAAAATAATATTAATCTTTATGCCTATCATTTGCCCCTTGATGTTCACCCAGAACTGGGCAATAACGCACAGCTTGCAGCATTGCTTGGCATTGAAGATCTGCAACCGTTGGAACAAGGAAAATTCAGCATTCCCGTTTATGGCAAGTTGAAAACACCGATTAGCGGTGAAGCATTGGCGCAACGCATTGAACAGCAATTACAGCGTAAGCCCCTTTTTTGTGGCGAAAATGCACCGCACTTAATCCACAGCGTGGGAATTTGCACTGGTGGCGGACAAGGCTATATTGATCTTGCCGCACAGCATGGGCTTGATGCCTTTATTACGGGCGAAGTTTCCGAGCAAACCATTCATTCTGCGCGTGAACAAGGCATTAATTTCTTCGCTGCAGGCCACCATTGCACCGAGCGTTACGGCGTGAAAGCCTTAGGCGAATGGCTCGCGGAAAATCACGGTTTTGATGTGGAGTTTAAAGATATTTACAATCCCGCATAAAAAATGGGAAAGCAAAGTGCGGTGTAAATTTTGCGAATTTTCAGGTCAGCTTTGTATAAACACCACTTTTCCCTTATACTATGCACAATTTTTTCATCACAAATAGGAATAAAAAATGGGTTTCTTAACTGGTAAACGTATTTTAATTACAGGCTTAGCGAGCAATCGCTCTATCGCTTATGGGATTGCTGCGGCAATGAAACGTGAAGGTGCAGAGCTGGCTTTCACTTATTTAAACGATAAATTAAAACCACGCGTAGAAGAATTTGCCAAAGAATTTGGTTCAGACATCATTCTTCCCCTTGATGTAGCGAGCGATGAAAATATCACTCACTGTTTTGCGGAATTAAGCAAACATTGGGAAAAATTCGATGGCTTCGTTCACGCGATCGCATTCGCACCGGGCGATCAATTAGACGGCGACTATGTCAATGCCGCAACCCGCGAAGGCTTCCGCATTGCTCACGACATCAGTGCATACAGCTTCGTAGCAATGGCACAAGCGGCACGTCCAATGTTAAATCCAAATTCAGGGCTTGTTACTCTCACCTATTTAGGTGCGGAGCGTGCCATTCCAAACTACAATGTGATGTGTTTAGCCAAAGCCTCATTAGAAGCCAGCACCCGCGTAATGGCAGCAGATTTAGGTAAAGACGGTATTCGTGTAAATGCGATTTCAGCTGGCCCAATCCGTACACTTGCCGCATCTGGCATTAAAAACTTCAAGAAAATGTTAGCAACCTTTGAAAACACCGCCCCATTACGCCGTACTGTAACCATTGAAGATGTGGGTAATTCAGCAGCGTTCTTATGCTCTGATTTAGCCTCAGGGGTAACGGGTGAAGTGTTGCACGTTGATGCAGGTTTCAGCATTACCGCAATGAGCGAATTAGGTGCGGAATAATTTTAACTTTTACAAAAATAAGGCAGACCAATGCGTCTGCCTTTTGTCGTTTATTAAGAAAAAATAATTATGTTTCAAAATAACCCCTTACTTTCCCAATTAAAACAGCAAATTCGTGATAGCAAACCTGTGGTTGAAGGCGTGGTGCGCGGTTCAGACAAGGCATTCGGCTTTTTAGAAACAGAGAAAAAAAGCTATTTCATTCCCCCTGCTGCAATGAAAAAAGTGATGCACGGCGATAAAATCAAAGCGCGCATTGAAACCATTGGCGATAAAGAACAAGCCGAACCAGAAGAATTGCTCGAGCCAATGCTAACCCGTTTTATCGCCAAAGTGCGGTTCAATAAAGACAAAAAATTGCAAGTGTTGGTGGATCACCCACAGATCAATCAACCCATTGGCGCAAATAAAGCCAAAGCGGTAACGGAAGATCTGCAAGAAGGCGATTGGGTGGTGGCAGAATTAAAAACGCACCCACTGCGTGATGATCGCTTTTTGTTCGCTCAAATCACACAGTTCATTTGCCAAAAAGACGATGAATTTGCCCCTTGGTGGGTAACCCTCGCGCGCCATCAACAATCGCGCTACCCTGTTCAAGGGCAAGAAAGCTACACAATGCTCGATCAACAAACTCGTGAAGATTTGACCGCACTTCATTTCGTGACTATCGACAGCGAAAGCACGCAAGATATGGACGATGCGCTTTATATCGAAACCTTGGAAGAAAATGGCCAAGCCGTAGGCTGGACATTAGTGGTGGCAATTGCCGATCCAACCGCTTACATTGATGAAAATTCACTGATTGAACAAGAAGCCAAGCAGCGTTGTTTCACCAATTATCTACCAGGTTTCAACATTCCAATGTTACCGCGTGAGCTTTCTGATGAGCTTTGTTCCCTAATGGAAAATGAAATGCGCCCAGCGTTGGTTTGCACCATTGAAATTGATCAACAAGGCAATATTCGTAACAACCCCGTTTTCCAATCCGCCAATGTACAATCTAAGGCGAAGTTGGCGTACAACAAGGTTTCAGATTATTTAGAACAACAAGAAAATGCGTGGCAACCAGAAGATCCTGCTACAAAAAATCAAATTGATTTGCTACACCAATTTACCCTTGCGCGTATTCAATGGCGCAAAACCCACTCTTTATTATTTAAAGAAAAACCGGATTACAGCTTTAAATTAGCGGAAAACGGCAAAGTAGCGGAAATTGTGGCAGAATATCGCCGCATTGCGAACCAAATCGTGGAAGAATCAATGATTTTAGCCAATATTTGTGCAGCACAATATCTCAATGAAACGGCACAATGTGGCATTTTCAACACGCACAGCGGTTTTGATCAAAAAAATCTTGCGGCTGCACAGCAATTTCTTCTTTCACAATTAGCCAATGAAGAAAATGAAGCGGAACTTAAAGATCGCTATTCTAGCGAAAACTTGGCCACTCTCGAAGGTTACTGCCGTATGCGTCACGATATTGAACCCATTGAAGGGGATTATCTTGAACTGCGCCTGCGCCGCTATCTCACTTTTGCCGAATTTAAAGCGGATCTTGCCCCGCACTTTGGTTTAGGGTTGCAAGGCTACGCCACTTGGACATCACCAATCCGTAAATATTCGGATATGGTCAATCACCGTTTAATCAAAGCCAGCCTGACTACTCAGGAATATCACAGACCAGCAGACGATGTGCTGCAACGCTTACAAGAAGCACGCCGTCAAAACCGTTTAATTGAACGAGATATTGCCGACTGGCTATACTGCCGTTATTTAGCCGACAAAGTGGAAAGTAACGCTCAATTTGACGCAGAAATCCAAGATGTTATGCGTGGTGGCTTGCGTGTATTATTGTTAGAAAACGGTGCGTCAATGTTTATCCCTGCTTCCACCATTCACAATAACAAGGAAGAAATGCAGGTAAACCCAGACGAAATCGCCCTTTATATCAAAGGCGAGAAAGCCTATAAAATCGGTGATAAAATCCAAGTGCTACTCACAGAAGTGAAAGAGGAAACACGAAGTATTATCGGACAAGTTTTGGTTTAGGCTATTTTACTACAATGAGCCACCATAATTAATTATAGTGGCTCGTTCTTATAATTGGTTTAAATCAAAGCATTAACATTAGAATAGGAAGCGTGCTCCCAATGCAACACGGTGATTTGCTTTTCCATCTTTGTTAAGTACTTTACCACCTTGTTTAACTTTACCTTTACCACCTTCAAGATACACAACAAAGTTTTTATTAAAGCGATGATCTACACCAAGCATCCAGCCACGCATTTTCAATGAGTCGGCTGTTGGAGCAGCTTTTTTTACCTGTTGCGAAATAATATTCCCCATAAACTGCATTTTGCGGAGTTGCCATTACTTTTAAGCCAACTAAGAAACGGTTGTTTTTATGTAATGTTGCTTTATAACCCGCTACTTTTTGGAAGCCAATATTACCGCTTTCTACCCCCGTTTTAGACACTTTACCAAATGCCCAGTCAAAACCTAATGTGATGAGTTTGTCGTAAGTGATATCAAAGCCTACACCACCACGTTTAAGTTTAAATTCTTTTGCTTCTGTACCATCTTCTGATTGCGTTACTGATGAATAACCTGAGCCAAAACGTACAGCGACATCACCAAAAGTATTATCATAGAAGAAGCCTACACCGTAGCCTTGACCTTCGTCCCAGCCAGTTGTACCACTTGAGGTTTGATTTGCTTTATTCGCTTGCCCAAAATAATAATCTGCGGCAAAACGGAAACCTGCAAATTTATTTGACATAAATGTTGCTGCTTTTTTATGACCATCAAAGAAAATGTTACCGCCGCCATCATAAGTATAATTTGCTTTAGGAATATGATCGCCTAAGTTTAATTGACGGCCAAAGGTTAATGTACCCACATCTTTTTGGCTTACCCCAGCAAATAGACGATGAGTTCTGAGATTTCCACCAATAGCGCTGGCAGAACCGTTACCATGAGAGAAACGTAATTCTGCTCCACCAAACACTTTAAATCCTGCACCAACATCTTGATATGCTCTTACGCGTACACGAGAGCCAATGTCGCGCAAATCATTTCGTTGCTCTGAATCATTACGCAATTCAAAGTGCATACGTCCATCTAAATCAACTTTTGTGCCTTCTTTTTCATAGATTACGGTGGCATTTGCGGTGGCTGAAATCATTGCTGTTACAGCTAATGCGATAAGTGTCTTTTTCATAATGAACTTCCTTTGTTTAAGGCCTTATTATGCTCGACAGAATAAAGCTTGAATTTCCATCAACCTGATATTAGTTAACCAAAATAATTTCGGTTGGAAATAATATAGGTAGGTTATTTTTTTCTGTCAAAAATAGGAAACTTTTTCCAATTTAAAGAAACACTATTAAAAACAATATGTTATAAAAGATAGAGTTTCTCCCTAATGAAGTAAAAATGTGATCTAAAAATAGATTTCAACTTGAATGCTCCAGAAAGGAAAGATAGTTAAATTCTATAACCATATGAAAAATAATGTTTTTTTGATTACTTCAAATGAGAAATGAAAGAATAGCTCCATAAAATAAAATTATTTGAATATTTTCTTCAAATATGAGAGAAAGATCACAATTTGAAAGAAAAACCACCGCACTTCAGTTTTTATCTGAAACTAAAGTGCGGTGGTTTTTCACGCGTTTTTTGAGTGTCTATGCGTTTTCTATATTAAATGAAATAACCTCGCTGATATTTTCAGCGCCTAGTGCAATCATAATTAACCGATCCACGCCTAGGGCCACGCCTGCACAATTTGGCACGCCAACTTGAAGTGCGGCAAGGAATCGTTCGTCAAGCTGGCGAGTTGGTAAACCGAGCTTTTCACGTTGGCGATTATCTTGCTCGAAGCGGTGGCGTTGTTCATTTGCATCGGTGAGTTCATTAAAACCGTTCGCCAGCTCAATGCCTTTATAATAAAACTCAAAACGCTCCGCCACGCGATGATCTTCCGAGCTAATTTGTGCTAATGCCGCTTGGGTTGCAGGGAAATGATAAATAGCGACGGGGCGTTCTTGCCCGATTTTCGGTTCAACCACAGAGCTGAATAAAAATTGCAGCAAGGTATCTCTGTCTTCATTTTCCGCTTGTTCCAGATGATGATCTTTCGCTTTGGCAATTAACTCTTCGCGAGAAGCAGAAAGCGGATTAAGCCCGACATATTCTTGGAACGCAAATTGATAGCTCATACTTTCTGCGGGTTCGCAATCCAGAATTTGTTGTAGCAGATCATCAACTTCGTTAATCAGGCGATACATATCAAAATGTGGACGATACCATTCCAACATTGTGAACTCGGGATTATGTTTTCTGCCCGACTCTTCATTACGGAACACTTTGCAAAGCTGAAAAATCGCACCACTGCCAGCGGCAAGTAGGCGTTTCATTGGATATTCTGGGCTAGTAGAAAGCCATAGGGTTTTCGATTGATGCTTGAAAGGGGAAGTAAATTCTGTGCTAAAAGTGGCAAGATGCACATCTGTTACCCCAAATTCACTCAAAATTGGGGTTTCTACTTCTAATAAACCGCGATCAGTAAAAAAGCGGCGAATTTCTGCCATAATTTTGGCACGGGCTAATAAATTTTGAATACTGGCCGTTGGTCGCCATTGTTCATTTTCTGTCATAATTTGTCTGAGCCATTTTGTGAAAAAAGTGCGGTTATTTTACCTGAAATATTTCAACACAATGAAAGGTTTTTACGCAATCGCTTCATTCTAAAAGAGAAAAGTTCTCATTAAGGCTAAAATATTCACTAACTTTTTTGAGTTAGATCACACTTTGAAACTTTGCTCCCTTTTTTTGCTAAAAAAGTCTGATTTCTTTTATAAAAGCGTGGCAAAATAGATATACCCTAATAAATTTCAAACGATTTGAAATTTTTCTTAGACATTTCATCTACTTTATATTGGAGGAAATCGTGCAAACTGTTAATGTCGATATTGCAATTGTTGGCGCTGGTGGCGGTGGTTTACGAGCGGCAATTGCAGCAGCACAGGCAAATCCAAACCTTAAAATTGCCTTAGTTTCAAAAGTTTACCCTATGCGTAGCCATACTGTGGCTGCAGAAGGAGGCGCCGCTGCAGTAATCAAGGAAGAAGACTCTTATGATAAACATTTCCACGATACCGTAGCTGGGGGCGATTGGTTATGTGAGCAAGACGTGGTGGAATACTTTGTAGAACATTCCCCTGTTGAGATGACGCAATTAGAACGCTGGGGCTGCCCTTGGAGCCGTAAACAAGACGGTGATGTAAATGTGCGTCGTTTCGGTGGTATGAAAATCGAACGTACTTGGTTCGCCGCCGATAAAACAGGCTTCCATTTGTTACATACTCTTTTCCAAACTTCAATGCAATTCCCGCAAATTCAACGTTTTGATGAGCATTTCGTGTTAGATATTCTTGTTGATGATGGCCACGCTCGTGGTATGGTGGCAATGAATATGATGGAAGGCACATTGGTGCAAATCAATGCCAATGCGGTGATTATCGCAACCGGTGGTGGTTGTCGTGCATTCCGTTTCAATACAAACGGCGGTATTGTAACCGGTGATGGTTTATCAATGGCGTATCGCCACGGTGTGCCATTGCGTGATATGGAATTCGTACAATATCACCCAACTGGTTTACCAAATACCGGGATTTTGATGACTGAGGGTTGTCGTGGTGAAGGTGGTATTTTGGTCAATAAAGACGGTTACCGCTATTTACAAGATTATGGTCTAGGCCCTGAAACGCCAATCGGTAAACCTGAAAATAAATATATGGAATTAGGCCCGCGTGATAAAGTGTCGCAAGCGTTCTGGCAAGAATGGCGTAAAGGCAACACCTTAAAAACCGCAAAAGGCGTGGACGTGGTCCACCTTGATTTACGTCATTTAGGTGAAAAATATTTGCACGAACGTTTACCATTTATTTGTGAACTTGCTAACGCTTATGAGGGTGTTGATCCTGCCAAAGCACCAATTCCTGTGCGCCCTGTTGTGCATTACACAATGGGTGGTATTGAAGTGGACTTCAACAGCGAAACCCGTATTAAAGGTTTATTTGCTGTGGGTGAATGTGCTTCATCAGGCTTGCACGGTGCGAACCGTTTAGGCTCTAACTCACTTGCCGAATTAGTTGTGTTAGGCCGTGTTGCCGGTGAATATGCAGCAAAACGAGCTACTGAAGCCGCACCTGCCAACCAAACAGCGGTAGATGCACAAGCGCGCGATGTAATCCAACGTTTAGAAGATTTATATAACCAAGACGGTACTGAATCTTGGTCACAAATCCGTGATGAAATGGGCGATTCAATGGAAGAAGGTTGTGGTATTTATCGTACACAAGAAAGTATGCAACAAACCGTTGATAAAATTGCTGAACTAAAAGAACGTTATAAACGCATTCGCATTGCTGATCGCTCAAGCGTGTTCAACACCAATGTACTTTATACCGTGGAATTGGGTTACATTTTAGATGTAGCACAATCTATTGCGAATTCAGCCATTGAGCGTAAAGAATCTCGTGGTGCTCACCAACGCTTAGACTACACAGAACGTGATGATGTGAATTACTTAAAACACACTTTGGCTTTCTACAATGCTGACGGTATGCCTCGCATTGAATATAGCCCAGTGAAAATCACAAAATCTCAACCTGCAAAACGTGTTTATGGTGCGGAAGCTGAAGCACAAGAAGCGGCAGCGAAAGCTAAGGAGCAAACAAATGGCTAATCAAACAATGATGAATATTGAGGTTCTGCGTTATAACCCTGAAGTAGATAAAGAACCTTATTTAAGAACTTACCAAGTGCCTTATGATAGCCAAACCTCATTGTTAGATGCACTTGGTTATATTAAAGATAAACTTGAACCTGAATTGTCTTACCGCTGGTCTTGTCGTATGGCAATTTGTGGCTCTTGCGGAATGATGGTGAATAACAAGCCAAAACTCGCTTGCAAAACATTCTTGCGTGATTACAGCGGGCATATGCGTATTGAACCATTGGCTAACTTCCCAATTGAGCGCGATTTGGTGGTGGATCTCAGCCACTTTATTGAAAGTTTAGAAAGCATTAAACCTTACATTATCGGTAATGAAGCCCCACCGCTGGACGGCAAACCGCACCCATCGGCGGAATTAGCGAAAAGTCGCACCAAACAAACCCCAGCACAGCTAGAGAAATATCGTCAATTCTCAATGTGCATTAACTGTGGTTTATGCTATGCAGCTTGCCCACAATTCGGCTTAAATCCAGGATTTGTCGGCCCTGCTGCAATTACATTGGCGCATCGCTATAACCTTGATAATCGTGATCACGGTAAAGCTGAACGAATGAAAATTCTTAACGGCGATAACGGGGTGTGGAGCTGTACATTCGTGGGTTACTGTTCTGAAGTGTGTCCAAAACACGTTAATCCAGCCTCCGCAGTGAACCAAGGCAAAATCGAAAGTGCGAAAGACTACGTTTTTGCAATGTTAAAACCGCAAAACTAAAGGAGAAGTAAAATGACAACAGTAACCGCAAGCAAACGCAAAAAATATGTGCGTGAAGTGAAACCAACTTGGTGGAAAAAGTTAGATTTTTACAAATTCTATGTATTGCGTGAAAGCACAGCCGTTCCAACCCTATGGTTTTGTTTAGAGCTATTTTACGGCTTAATTTGCCTAGGCAATGGCACATTCGCCACAAACTTTGTTCATTTCTTGCAAAACCCAATCGTGGTGATTTTAAACATCATCACCCTTGGTGCAGTATTATTAAATAGCTACACGTTCTTTAATATGGCACCACAAATGGCTAATATTATTGTGAAAAATGAACGCCTAGATGCCAAATTGATCTCTCGTGTATTCTGGGGGATCACCGCTTTCGTTAGCATTATTACCTTAATTCTCGTATAGGAAATAAGAATATGAATAAACAAAATCCAAAACGTTCGAATGAGCCTGTTGTATGGTTATTATTTGGTGCGGGCGGTGCAATCAGTGCCGTATTCTTCCCTGTTCTTGTGCTGATTTTAGGCTTTTTACTTCCATTTGGATTGGTTTCGCCAGACAATATCATCGCATTTGCAGGCACTTGGATAGGAAAATTAGCACTCCTTGCATTACTAATCTTCCCTGCTTGGTGTGGCATTCACCGTGTTCACCTAGGTTTGCACGATTTTAAAGTACATATTCCAGCCGCAGGCGTGATTTTCTACGGACTCGCTACGCTATTTTCAATCTTAACCATTTTTGCCGTATGGCACATTTAAGATAAACGCGAAAATAAAAAACCTTTTTCGTAAGG
>NZ_PQVI01000128.1 GCF_002921145.1 Avibacterium endocarditidis | reverse complement strand
GCTTTACAATGTTCGCAAACGCCACAAGGATTGGCGGCCATCTCCCAGATGGCCGTGAAATTGAAACAGCAAGACGGCTATATTTCTATCTTGCAACAAATCGGCCATCTCCCAGATGGCTGTGAATTGAAACCGATTGGCGATACCGGCACTAAAGATGAATTTGCCGGCCATCTCCCAGATGGCCGTGAATTGAAACTCTGATTTCAGGTTTCACGCGTTTTACATCAATGCGGTCATCTCCCAGATGGCCGTGAATTTAAGAACATTCGCATTCGCTACTCTAGAGAAAGCCATTACCGGTTATCCCTTAGATAGCCCTGAATTGACACATTGTAACTAAGAACACTATTAATCTTTATACAAAAAGTAGTAATCATTTATTCCCATTTTAGTTTTTAATGTTCTCTTGTTTTAAAGAACGCGACATCAGGATAACGCTCTTGGGCAAGATTGAGATTAACCATTGTTGGCGCAATATAAGTGAGATTATCCCCCCCATCTAGGGCGAGATTTTGTTCATTTTTGCGTTTAAATTCTTCAAATTTCTTCGCATCATCACATTCCACCCAACGTGCAGTGGCAACATTTACCGTTTCGTAAATGGCTTCCACGTTATATTCCGATTTTAAGCGCGCAACTACCACATCAAACTGTAGCACCCCAACCGCACCAACAATTAAATCATTATTAGTTAATGGGCGGAAAACTTGTACCGCACCTTCTTCGGAAAGCTGCACTAAACCTTTGAGTAATTGCTTTTGTTTGAGCGGATCTTTAAGACGAATGCGGCGGAATAATTCTGGCGCAAAGTTTGGAATGCCAGTGAATTTTAATTCTTCCCCTTGGGTAAAGGTATCGCCAATTTGGATTGTTCCGTGGTTATGCAAGCCGATAATATCGCCTGCATAGGCTTCATCTGCGTGAGTGCGATCGCCAGCCATAAAGGTGAGTGCATCAGAAATCACCACATCTTTGCCGATACGAACGTGGCGCAATTTCATTCCTTTTTCATATTTACCTGAAACAATACGCATAAACGCAACACGGTCGCGGTGCTTAGGATCCATATTGGCTTGGATTTTAAATACAAATCCGGTCAATTTTTCTTCGCTACTTTCTACAATACGTGTATCCGCTTGGCGAGCTTGTGGCGCGGGCGCCCATTGGGTTAAGCCATCAAGAAAATGATCAACACCAAAGTTACCCAATGCCGTTCCAAAGAACACAGGAGTTAGCTCACCACTTAAAAAGAGTGGCAGATCAAATTCATTAGACGCACCTTTCACCAGCTCTAATTCATCGCGTAATTGTTGCGCTAAATCTGAACCTACGGCTTCATCTAACTCAGGATTATCAAGGCCTTTCACCACGCGCACTTCCTGAATGGTATGCCCTTGTCCTGTTTGGTAAAGATAGGTTTCGTCTTTGTATAAATGATACACACCCTTGAAAAGTTTTCCGCAACCAATTGGCCAAGTGATAGGCGCACAATGGATATTTAACACGCTTTCCACTTCGTCCAATAATTCCATCGGATCACGAATATCACGGTCTAATTTATTCATAAACGTGAGAATTGGCGTGTCGCGCAGACGGGTAACTTCCATCAATTTAATGGTTCGTTCCTCCACCCCTTTTGCACTGTCAATGACCATTAAGCAGCTATCTACCGCGGTCAAAGTGCGGTAAGTATCTTCCGAGAAATCTTCGTGTCCGGGGGTATCAAGCAAATTCACCAAGCATTCGTTATAAGGAAATTGCATTACGGAGGTGGTAATGGAAATTCCCCGTTGTTTTTCCATTTCCATCCAGTCGGATTTAGCGTGCTGGGCCGAGCCTTTTCCTTTTACTGAGCCAGCTTTTTGAATGGCATTTCCGTAAAGCAATACTTTTTCCGTAATGGTGGTTTTACCCGCATCGGGGTGGGAAATAATTGCAAAGGTTCTGCGCTTATTAACTTGTTGTGGATAATCGTTCAAAGACATTGTTCTCTAAGTATATCGTCAAAAAAATGGGCTCTATTTTCCCTGATATTTAGCCTATTCTCAATCTTTTATTTTGTCTTTGCACGATTTTTCCCTGAATGAAAAAAAATTAAGCAATCGTTTGCTTCAAAAGGGGAAAAGTGCGGTACAATATGCAACAGTTTTTTCACGAATTAAAAAGAGGCCAAAATGAGCGAGCTAAGTTTAAAAAAAATCTATTCGGGCAAAGTGCGCGATCTCTATGAAATTGACGATAAACGAATGCTGATGGTTGCCACCGATCGTTTATCTGCATTTGATGTAATTTTAGATGATCCCATTCCGCGTAAAGGCGAAATTCTTACCCAGATTTCCAATTTTTGGTTTAACAAATTAGCCTCAATTATGCCGAATCATTTCACTGGCGATACGGTGTATGATGTGTTACCAAAAGCAGAAGCGGATTTAGTCAAAGATCGCGCGGTTGTCTGTAAACGCTTAACGCCGATTAAAATTGAATCTATCGTGCGCGGCTACCTTACAGGAAGCGGCCTAAAAGACTACTTACAAACAGGCACGATTTGTGGCTTGGAATTACCAAAAGGTTTGCAAGAAGCGAGCAAATTGCCTGAACCCATTTTCACCCCGTCAAGCAAAGAAGAAGTGGGCAATCACGACATCAATATCAGTTATGCAGAATGTGAACAATTGATTGGCGCAGAACTGGCAGCCCAAGTGAAAGAAAAAGCGCTAGCCCTTTACAAAGCGGCGGCAGAATATGCACTGACTAAAGGCATCATTATTTGTGATACCAAGTTTGAATTTGGTTTAGATGAAAACGGCACGCTCACCTTAATGGACGAAGTGCTAACGCCAGATTCTAGCCGTTTCTGGTCGGTAGATACCTATCAAGAAGGCGTCAATCCCCCGTCTTTCGATAAACAATTTATCCGCGATTGGCTAGAAAACAGCGGTTGGAATAAAGAACCCCCAGCGCCAAAAGTTCCCGCAGATGTCATTCAAAAAACCGTGGATAAATACCAAGAAGCGTTGGATTTATTGACGAAATAATGAATCTGCAAGCAAATTATTTTTAAGTGCGGTGCTTTTTCGGCTAGAATTTACCGCACGATAATTTGATAATTGAGGTAATATGCGATCTGTTGCAATCGTTGGATTAGGTTGGTTGGGGTTGCCCCTTGCGCGCCATTTAAAACATTTAGGCTGGACGGTAAAAGGCACGAAACGCACGCACGATGAAGTGGAGCAAATGCGTTTAATGCGATTTGAAACCTATCATTTGTTGCTGGAGCCTGAAATTAACGCTGATCCTGATGATTTATCGGTGCTGTTGGCGGTGGACAGCCTTGTCATCAACATTCCGCCAAGTCAATATTTCTTCAATGTGCAGGATTATGTGCAGGGCATCAAAAATCTGGTGAATGAAGCGTTAAATCACGGCGTTCAGCATTTTATTTTTATTAGCTCTAGCTCTGTTTTTCCGATGCAAAATGGGCATTTTGATGAAACGCAGATCCCACAGCCAGACAGTGAAATCGGGCAGGGCTTGCTGGAAATTGAACAATGGTTGGCGGCATTGCCGAATGTGGATTGTGATATTATCCGCTTTGCTGGACTGGTTGGATCAGATCGGCACCCTGTCTATTCATTGGCAAATAAACAAGAAGTACAGCAGGGCAACACGCCAGTGAATTTAGTGCATATTGATGATTGCGCACGCGCCATTCAGCTTTTACTTGAAACGCCAAGCGGACAGCGGTTGTATCATCTTTCTGCACCCCATCACCCGCCCAAAGCACAATATTACGGGCAAATGGCGGAAAAACTGGGGCTAATTGCACCGCACTTTGTATGTTCTTCTGATGATCCTAAGCGGATTATTGAGGGTAATAAAATTTGCCAAGAGTTGGATTTTGTTTATCAATATCCCGATCCAGATTTGATGATCCCAGAGCAAGAAAAATCTCTTTAATATCGCATAGACTTTAAAGGCAATTTCATTGATAATAAGCCGATTTAAAATCACGCAAACGATAACTTAAATAAAACCATAAGGTATTACTATGTCAAACACGATTTTACAAAGCCTTCCAGTAGGGCAAAAAGTTGGGATTGCCTTTTCAGGCGGATTAGATACCAGTGCAGCATTGCTTTGGATGCGTCAAAATGGCGCGATTCCTTACGCATATACCGCAAATTTAGGTCAGCCCGATGAAGAAGATTACAACGCGATTCCACGCAAAGCGATGGAATACGGTGCAGAAAACGCACGTTTAATCGACTGTCGCAGCCAGCTTGCGCACGAAGGGATTGCTGCAATCCAATGTGGTGCATTCCATATTTCTACTGGTGGCGCAACCTACTTCAACACCACGCCATTAGGCCGTGCGGTAACTGGCACAATGTTGGTTTCTGCAATGAAAGAAGATGATGTAAATATCTGGGGCGATGGTAGTACCTTCAAAGGCAACGATATTGAACGTTTTTATCGCTATGGTTTATTAACCAATCCACATTTAAAAATTTACAAACCTTGGTTAGATAACCGTTTTATTGAAGAGCTTGGCGGCCGCCACGAAATGTCTGAATTCTTAATCGCGAATGGTTTTGAATACAAAATGTCGGTAGAAAAAGCCTACTCAACAGATTCCAATATGCTTGGAGCAACGCACGAAGCGAAAGATTTAGAATTATTAAGCCGTGGCATTCGCATTGTAAACCCAATTATGGGCGTGCCATTCTGGCGTGAAGACGTAGAAATCAAACCTGAAGAAGTAACCGTACGCTTTGAAGAAGGCGTGCCAGTGGCGTTAAATGGCAAATCATTTAGCGATTTAGTGGAACTCTTCCTTGAAGCAAACCGCATTGGTGGTCGCCACGGTTTAGGTATGTCAGATCAAATTGAAAACCGCATTATTGAAGCGAAATCTCGTGGTATTTATGAAGCGCCGGGAATGGCATTATTACACATTGCTTACGAGCGTTTACTCAGCGCAATCCACAACGAAGACACCATTGAACAATACCGCATTAACGGTTTACGTTTAGGGCGTTTATTGTATCAAGGCCGTTGGTTCGATCCGCAAGCGTTAATGTTGCGTGAAACTGCGCAACGCTGGGTGGCCCGCGCGATCACAGGGGAAGTTACCCTTGAGTTACGCCGTGGTAACGATTATTCCATCTTAAACACCTCATCTGCGAACAGCACTTATCACCCAGAGCGTTTGAGTATGGAAAAAATTGAAAATGCGCCATTCGATCCATTAGATCGTATCGGCCAATTAACAATGCGTAACTTAGACATTGTGGATACTCGCGATAAATTAGGCATTTACACCCAAACTGGGTTACTCAGCATTTCAAAAGAATCTTTCTTACCGCAATTAAGCCATAAGAAAGATTAATTAAAACCTTGTGAAAATGTGACCGCACTTTTATTACATTGAAAGTGCGGTCATTTTTATTAAAATTTCCGCCTTATTTTGGCTTTTTATCGGTGTTTTATGTCCAGCTTGTTTTCTTTCCTGATTTTAAAACATTGCAACCTTATGATAAGCGTTTCCTAAAAAGATTACGTTCTCGTATTCGTTACTATTTCTATCGTTTGCAATGTTATAAAGAATGTAATCAGTTTGTTCATTTTCTTAATCAGAATCCACAATGGTTGCCTATTTTTAAAAAAGTACCCTATCGCTGCAATGCTGTTTTAAGAAAGTATTGCGATACTCGTTTTAGCAAGAAAGCTCGTATTCAAGCAATCTTAAATAACTTCGAATTAGCAGAAAAATTTTGGGGAACATCCATTGTCGATAAGTTGGCAAAACAAAATCACATTTTATTATCTGAGTTACCTGATGGTTTGAAGCTTTATCTGAACATTAATGCCATAGATCCTTTTGAAGGTTTTTTATCCATTAATATTAAGAATCAGGACAATGAAAGTGTGTATGATTCATCTTTCACTTTTTTATCTCCAAATCAATTATTAATTGCTTCAATTCAAGGACCTAATGAGGAGAATTCTCAACAATTGGTTAAATCAGCAACCAAATCATTACATGGGATTCGCCCGATGTTTATGATTGTTAATGTATTTAAATTATTAAGTCAGCTCTGGGATTGTGAATTAATTGCTATAGCTCATAAGAACCAATCTAAATACCGCTGGAATGATTTTAATCGACTTTTATTCAACTATGACGAATTCTGGCAAGAAAACAATGGAAAGCTGAATACACAGGGTTATTGGGCGTTACCGTTAGAGATTGAGCGTAAGCCTTTGGAAGAAATTCAGAGTAAAAAGCGTTCTATGTATCGTAAGCGCTATGAAATGTTGGATAAACTGGAAACCGATTTAAGCGTAGTATTTAACTAAAAATAAGCCCAAAAGTTACCGCACTTTGGTTTTGTTTTTTACAGAAATTAGAGTGGAAGTTCGGTGGTGTTTTTGACGGTTTTTAGAGCGATTTCAGATTTGATATTTTTAATGCCGATTTCTTTGGTGAGATAACGCATTTTGATGGAATGAAATTCTTCAAGGTCGGAAACAAATAATTTTAGAATAAAATCATAATCTCCCGCCATTAGATGACATTCTGCAATTTGGGGTAGGGATTTCATTTCGAACATAAAGCGTTCGCGGACTTTGAGATCTTCTTCAAAAAATGAACCTAGCACATAAATCACTAGATTGCAGTTAAGTTTTTGCGGATTAAGCAAAGCGACATAATTATCAATCACGCCACTTTGCTCTAATATATTAACTCGGCGTAAACAAGCGGAATTAGATAATCCCACTTCTTTGGCTAACTCGTTATTTTGCAAGCGTCCATTGCGTTGTAATGCTCTTAAAATGCGAGTATCAATATTATCAAACACTTTCTTAGCCATACGTTATCCTTGTGTAGCTTTGTGCGAGATCGATTATAACAAGATAATCCGGGTAAAACTGTGATCTAGGTTATTGTTTGGCAGATTCTTTGCAAAAAAGCACTTGCGTACAATTTGCTTGTACGCAAGTGTATAGACGTTAGGTGTAAAGTGAAACTTGCACAACGAGTAAGATTGAACCTATCACTAGCAAGCATCCAATCATTGGCATCACAAAACGTACCCATTTGTTAAATGGAATGTTGAGCATTTGCAGAGTAACTAGAACAAGTCCTGTTGGAGCAAGGAATAACATTGCGTATTGTCCCCAGTTGTAGGCAGATACAATGATGTGTCTTGGAATGCCCACGGTGTCTGCAAGTGGTGCCATAATTGGCATTGCAAGCACAGCCAAACCAGATGAAGACGGCACAATCAAACCAAGGAAGATGAAAATCACAAGTTGCGCCAAAATAAACACACTACCCGGTACACCAGAAACCAGTTCTGATGCGTAGGCAAGAATGGTGTCGGAAATCATTCCTTCATCAAGTACAAGATTTACCCCACGCGCTAAACCGATGATAAGAGAAACGCCCACAAGTTCTGATGCCCCTTCAGTAAAGGCATTGACGATTTCTTTTTCTTTCAGTTTAGAGATAAACATAATGATAATTGTGATGGTAAGGAAAGAAGCCGCCATTTGTGGGAACCACCAGCCTCCGAACATCACTCCCCAAACCATAATCGGAAACGCAATACAGAACAGCATTAAAATGATTTTTCTGCGCGTGGTGAATTCAATGATCTGGGCTGTATCAATGTTTTTCATATATTTTTGGACAAATTCTTCGCGATCTTCATAGGTGTAAGATGCCGTTGGATCGGCTTTTACTTTTTTGCAGTACCAGTAAAGATAAGCGATAACACAAATTGAGCCGAGAATTAGCCCCACAAATCGCCAAGTAATCCCTTCTGTAAATGGAATACCTGCTGCATTGGAAGCGATCACCACAGAGAATGGATTAATGGTGGAAAATGCCGTTCCCATTGATGCAGCAAGGAAAATTGCCCCTACGCAAACTATTGCATCATAGCCCAGAGCAAGAAATACGGGAACGAGAATAGGATAGAAAGCAACCGCTTCTTCTTCAATACCGCAAGTTGTACCGCCAATAACCATTAGCACAGATACGCAGAAAACAATTAAAAATTCATTGCCTTTGGTGCGATTGGCCAGTGCGGTTAGCCCCGCATTAAAAGAGCCTGTGCGGTTAATCACCCCGATCATTCCCCCTAAGACGAAGATAAAGACCATAATATCTGCGGCATCAATCGTACCTTGCACCATACTGATAGCAATATCTTGCAGGGTTTTAGGATTTTGTTGAACACGTTGATAAGTTCCCGGAATGGCAATCGGTTTTTTGATTGTGCCTTCGGTGAAGTTTGATAATTCAATTTTAATATTCAAATTATCAAGGGATTCTTTGGTGGCTGGTAAAACGGTATCTTCTTGCTGATAAGTTTTTACCACAAAGACATTATTTGCCGAATTATAAGTGAGCTTGGAATAAGAACCGGCTGGAATAATCCAAGTGAGCGCTACAGCAATAATTAAAATGACAAATAAAATTGAAAATGCTGACGGAAAGTTAAAGGTCTTTTTATGTGCGTTTTCCATAATATACTCCTTTATATACAGCAAGTTATGGTAAGAATACGCTTTATACTGAGATAAAGCGTATTCATTGCTCACCTAATAATAGGTGATGTCTTTGGCTTTTGTTGTAATACGCGTACCCGCTTTACCTTTCACAATGTCCACAATATCAGAAAGTGAACCTATCACAGCATCTTTACCCGTATGTTTAACAAAATTCACCGCTGCTTGCACTTTTGGCCCCATTGAACCAGAAGGGAATGGCATTTCTTCGATCATATCTGGTGGCGCAGTGGCAATAGCTTGCTGATTTTCTTTGCCCCAATTTAGATATACCGCAGAAACATCTGTGGCGATGATAAAGAGATCCGCATCTAAATTCTCGGCTAATAAAGCCGAACAGAGATCTTTATCGATTACGGCTTCAACCCCACAAAGATTATGTTGCTCATCATAGTAGGTTGGAATACCACCTCCGCCTGCGCAGATAACAATACTGCCTTTTTCAAGCAACCATTGAACAGGACGAATTTCAAAAATTCGTTTTGGTAATGGACTTGGTACAACACGGCGATATTTATCGCCATCTTGGGCGATTGACCACCCTTTTTCTTTGGCTAATTTATCCGCTTCTTCTTTGGTATAAACTGGCCCAATCGGTTTTGTTGGATTTTGAAATGCAGGATCATTTTTATCCACTTCAACCTGAGAAAGCAAGGTGGCAAACGGCACTTCAAATGGTACAAGATTACCTAATTCTTGTTGAATCATATAACCGATCATTCCCACTGATTCCGCACCCAGTACATCAAGTGGATAAGTTGGCACATCTTTATAAGCCGCGCCTTGTAAGGCTAATAAGCCGACTTGTGGTCCATTACCGTGCGCAATGACCAATTCATTATTAGGCCAAATCTTGGCAATTTGTTCGCACGCAATTCTCACATTTTGCCGTTGATTCTCAGCGGTTAATGGCTCACCGCGGCGGAGTAGGGCGTTGCCCCCTAATGCAATCACTATTCGCATAATATGCTCCTTTTATTCGCTAGGTTAAACTCGCATAAAGCACCGCTTTAATGGTGTGCATACGGTTTTCAGCTTGTTCAAAAGCAATATTCATTGGCGATTCAAATACGTCTTCTGTGACTTCAATACCATTTGCTAATTCAGGATAGGTTTCGGCAATTTGACGTCCTACTTTGGTTTCACTGTTATGGAAAGCAGGTAAGCAGTGCATAAATTTCACTCTTGGATTGCCAGTGCGTTTCATTAATTCTGGGGTAACTTGGTAAGGTAAAAGCAATTTAATACGTTCGCCCCAGCTTTCTAATGGCTCACCCATAGAAACCCATACATCAGTATGCACAAAATCCACATCTTTCACTGCAAGATCAATATCTTCCGTTACGGTAATGCGCGCGCCACTTTCTTGGGCAAATTTTTCGCACATCGCCACTAATTCAGGTTCTGGTAAAAGTGATTTAGGGCTACAAATACGCACGTCCATACCTAATTTTGCGCCGATTAATAATAAAGAATTACCGACATTGTTGCGTCCATCACCAATATAAACATATTTAATTTGAGTGAGTGGTTTATCGCAATTCTCGATCATAGTGAGAACATCGGCGAGCATTTGGGTTGGGTGGAATTCATCGGTTAAACCATTAAATACTGGCACGCCAGCATATTCTGCCAGTTCTTCAACCACAGTTTGTTTGAAGCCACGATACTCAATGGCATCATACATTCGTCCGAGTACACGCGCGGTGTCTTTCATACTTTCTTTATGACCAATTTGTGAAGAAGTTGGATCAATGTAAGTAACATTTGCACCTTGGTCATAAGCGGCCACTTCAAATGCACAGCGAGTGCGTGTTGAGGTTTTCTCAAAAATTAAGGCAATATTTTTACCTTTTAATTTTTGTTGTTCTGTTCCAGCATATTTTGCTCGTTTCAAATCACGAGAAAGATCAAGCAAATAATTAATTTCACGTTCAGAGTGATTAACTAGACTAAGTAAATGTCTATTTTTAAGATTAAACGCCATAATATTTCTCCTTATATGATTGAGAGGAAAGAACTGCATAAAATTATGCAGTGGATACAACACCTTAAGTTGGTATGAATTATAAAAAGAGTGATTTCGAATAGGGTGTGTAATTTACTGTTTGAATGTAAATTTTTCGTACAAAATTCTAAAAAATAAGCAAAATTTATTATTTATTTTCAACAAAAAGCCAAAGGTTTATGTTGTATGGAAATAAAGCAAAAATTCCATGAAAAAGTACCGCACTTTATAAATCACAATGCGAAATGTACATAGCTGTGCTATCATTAGCGCACTTATAAAAACACAATAAGAGAACGAATAACTATGCAGAAAAATCTCGTGATCACCGTTGATGGGCCGAGTGGTGCAGGCAAAGGGACGCTATGTTATGCCTTAGCGCAAAAGCTAGGTTTTGCCTTGTTAGACAGTGGGGCGATTTATCGTGTTACCGCGTTGGCGGCGTTAAAAAAGCAAGTGCCGTTGGATGATGAAGCGGGCGTTGGCACATTTAGCTCGTCATTTAGATGTCGAATTTTTACCTGAAGATAATGAAGTTAAAATTATTTTAGAAGGGGAAGAGGTGAGCCGTCAGATTCGCACGCAAGAAGTGGCAGAGGCAGCGTCTAAAGTAGCGGTATTCCCACAAGTTCGTGCTGCATTATTGCAATTACAGCAAAGTTTTGCCAACGAAAAAGGGCTTATTGCTGATGGGCGTGATATGGGAACCGTGGTTTTCCCCGATGCGCAGGTGAAGTTATTTTTAGATGCTAGCGCAGAAGAAAGAGCGAAAAGACGCTATAAACAGTTGCAAACTAAGGGAATTAGTGGTAACTTTGCACAGATTTTAGCCGAGATAGAAGAACGTGATTTTCGCGATAGAAATCGCCCAATCGCCCCTTTAAAACCTGCTGAGGACGCGTTGTTATTAGACAGCACGGAATTAAGTATTGAGGAAGTGATTGCTCAAGCCCTTGATTATATCCGCCAAAAGGTTGATTTTTAAGGCTTAAATTATTTTCGTCAGTTTATTCAAGGAAGGATAAACATTTATTATCAGCCCCACTTTTTATGGATATAAAGTGGACGTTATTAACTAAATTTAGAAGATTAATTATGTCAGAATCTTTTGCTCAACTCTTTGAAGAATCATTAAAAGACCTTGAAACTCGTTTAGGTTCAATCGTTAACGGTACTGTTGTTGCTATTGAAAAAGGCTTCGTATATGTAGATGCAGGTTTAAAATCTGAAGCGCGTATCCCAGCTGAAGAATTCCAAAATGCACAAGGTGAATTAGACGTTAAAGTTGGCGACGTGGTAAACGTTGCGTTAGACGCTGTTGAAGATGGTTTCGGTGAAACTAAATTATCTCGTGAAAAAGCAGTACGTCACGAATCTTGGATCGAATTAGAGAAAGCTTACGAAGATCAAGCAACTGTTATCGGTTTAATCAACGGTAAAGTGAAAGGTGGTTTCACAGTTGAGTTAAACGGTGTTCGTGCATTCTTACCTGGTTCATTAGTAGATACTCGCCCTGTACGCGATGCAGATCACTTATTAGGTAAAGAATTAGAATTTAAAGTAATCAAATTAGATCAAAAACGTAACAACGTTGTTGTTTCTCGTCGTGCTGTAATCGAATCAGAAAACAGCCAAGATCGTGAAGAGATCTTAGCAAGCCTTGCAGAAGGCGCAGAAGTTAAAGGTACAGTTAAAAACTTAACTGACTACGGTGCGTTCGTTGATTTAGGTGGCGTTGATGGTTTATTACACATCACAGATATGGCTTGGAAACGTGTTAAACACCCAAGCGAAATCGTGAATGTAGGTGATGAAATCACAGTTAAAGTATTAAAATTTGATAAAGATCGCACTCGTGTTTCTTTAGGCTTAAAACAATTAGGTCAAGATCCTTGGGTTGCTATCGCAGAAAATCACCCAGTTGGCAGCAAATTGACTGGTAAAGTAACTAACTTAACAGATTACGGTTGTTTCGTTGAAATTTTAGAAGGTGTTGAAGGTTTAGTTCACGTTTCTGAAATGGATTGGACAAACAAAAACATTCACCCATCTAAAGTAGTTAGCTTAGGTGATACTGTTGAAGTGATGGTATTAGAAATCGATGAAGATCGTCGTCGTATTTCTTTAGGTTTAAAACAATGCAAACCTAACCCATGGTTACAATTTGCTGAAACACACAACAAAGGCGATAAAGTTACTGGTAAAATCAAATCAATCACTGATTTCGGTATCTTCATCGGTCTTGAAGGTGGCATCGATGGCTTAGTTCACTTATCTGACATTTCTTGGAATGTACCTGGTGAAGAAGCAGTTCGTAACTACAAAAAAGGTGACGAAGTTTCTGCCGTAGTTCTACAAGTGGATTCTGCAAAAGAGCGTATCTCTTTAGGTATCAAACAACTTGAAGATGATCCATTCAATAACTTCATCGCAGCAAACAAAAAAGGCGCAATCGTAAGTGCTAAAGTTGTTGAAGCAGATGCAAAAGGCGCTAAAGTTGAATTAGACGGTGGTGTTGAAGGTTATATCCGTGCAGCTGATTTAACAAGCGAAGTTGCAGCTGGCGATGTTGTTGAAGCAAAATACACCGGTGTAGATCGTAAAGCGCGTTTAGTTCACTTATCAGTGAAAGCGAAAGATCAAGCTGAAGAAGCGGCAGCAGTTGCAAGCGTGAATAAAGAAGAAGTAGTTATTCCAAACGCAATGGCTGAAGCATTCAAAGCAGCTAAAGGTGAATAATTTTAGTTCCCTTTAAAGTTGGCGTGGGGAAACTCACGCTAACTTCTTGATAGTTAGGAGAATATTATGACTAAATCAGAACTCATTGAAACATTAGTTCAACAACATCCTTCTATTTCAGTTAAAGATGTAGAAAATGCAGTAAAAGAAATTTTAGAGCAAATTGCACAAACCTTGGAAAATGGAGAGCGTGTTGAAGTTCGTGGTTTTGGCAGTTTTTCACTACATTTCCGTCAGCCTCGTGTAGGACGTAATCCTAAAACGGGTGCAAAAGTTGAATTAGACGCAAAATCTGTACCGCACTTTAAAGCGGGTAAAGATCTTAGAATGCGTGTAGATGCTCAAGCATAATAGTCAGCTAACTAAACGGCACCTTTTGTGTCGTTTTTTGTATTTATATAAATCTTTTGGAGTGCGTAATGATTAAGTATATTTTTGGTTTTATTATTTTACTCGCCGTTGTGCTTGTTGCTATCACCATTGGGGCGAATAATGATCAAGTCATTACCTTTAATTATATTGTTGCTCAAAGCGAATTACAGCTTTCCACGTTAGTGGCTATCTTATTTGGTTTTGGCTTGCTGTTAGGTTGGTTTATTACTGGCTTTTTCTATCTCAAATTAAAACTAAAAATATGGGATTAGCACGCAAGGTAAAACGCCTTTCCGCACAAGTTACTGAATTAACATCAAGCCGAGATAAGGCTCCACAATAATGCTTGAACTGCTTTTTCTACTGCTTCCTATTGCCGCAGCTTATGGGTGGTATATGGGGCATCGTAGTGCGAAAAAGGATCAGGAAGAAATCACCAACAAATTATCCCGTGATTATGTAACGGGGGTGAATTTACTTCTTTCTAATCAGCAAGAAAAAGCAGTTGATTTGTTCTTGGACATTCTACAAAAACAAGAACAAGAAAATGAAATTGAACAAAGTTCACAATTTGAAGCCGAACTCACCTTAGGAAATTTATTCCGTTCCCGTGGCGAAGTGGATCGTGCATTACGAATTCACCAAGCCTTAGATCGTAGCCCTAATTATAGTTTTGAACAAAAACTGCTTGCCAAACAACAGCTTGCACGCGATTTTATGACCGTTGGCTTTTTTGATCGTGCCGAAGCATTGTATATCCTTTTGGTTGATGAGCCAGATTTTGCGGAAAATGCATTACAGCAACTGGCAGTCATTTACCAAAAAATGAAAGAATGGAAAAAAGCCATTAATGTGGCGGAAAAACTTGCCAAAATTTCACCGCACTTTGATCCTATCCCCTTGGCACATTATTATTGTGAATATGCCCAAAGCCTTGATGCTGAGCAAAAAAAAATGGCTACGGCACTTTTACAGCGCGCTTTAACCGTTTATCCAAACTGTATCCGTGCGTCATTATTACTTGCGCAAAATGAAATATTGCAACTGGATTATCAAAGTGCGGTAAAAAAAGAAAATATTTTGCAGCAAAACCCCACTTACATTGGTGAAGCACTGTCGGCTTTAAAATATTGCTATGAAGTATTACATCAGCAAGATAATTTTGAGCTTTTTCTCATTAAAGCGAGCCAAGTGTGCAAAAGCAGTGCCGTTGATCTTGCTTTAGCTGATTTTATTGCAGAAAAAGATGGCCTTGTAGCAGCGCAAGCAAAACTTTATCAACAGCTCACTCAAAATCCCACAACAATCGTTTTTCATCGCTTTATTCAATATCAAATTGAAAGTGCCGAAGCAGGACGCGGTAAAGAAAGCCTCGAGTTACTCTCAAAAATGGTGGGAGAGCGGATTAAACAAGGTTTTGATTATCGCTGTACGAATTGTGGTTATCAAACAAATAAATTGATTTGGTGCTGTCCTTCTTGCCGTCAATGGGAAAGCATCAAACCAACGCCAGATATTGAATATAACTAAACTAATGAGGACGTGAAAATGAGCAGTAAAGTGATTGTTGCCCTAGATTATGAAAAAGAAGCGCAAGCGCTTGCCCTTGTCGATCAACTTGATCCAAGCCAATGTCGCTTAAAGGTGGGAAAAGAAATGTTTACCACCCTAGGCACTAATTTTATTAAACAGCTACACAGCCGTAATTTTGACGTTTTTCTTGATCTCAAATTTCACGATATTCCTAACACAGTAGCAAGAGCGGTGCGTTCTGCGGCAGATTTAGGCGTTTGGATGGTCGATTTACATGCCAGCGGCGGTTTACGAATGATGGAAGAAGCCAAAAATATTCTCGAGCCTTATGGCAAAGATGCACCGATTTTAATTGGCGTTACCGTACTAACCAGTATGGAAGATCTTGATTTGCTACAAATTGGCATTAACGCGTCGCCAATGGAGCAAGTGATTCGTCTTGCCAATTTAACCCAAAGAGCAGGGCTTGACGGTGTGGTATGTTCGCCACAGGAAGTAGAAATTTTACGCGCACATTGTGGTAAAGATTTCAAACTGATTACCCCAGGTATTCGCCCGATTGGTTCTGATTTCGGCGATCAACGCCGTGTAATGACTCCAGCAGCGGCAATTCAAGCGGGCTCTGATTATTTGGTTATCGGTCGCCCAATTACGCAAGCTGAAAATCCAGCAGAAGTGCTACGTGCGATTAATGCGTCTATTGTGGGGTAATATGTTAGAAAGTACCTTAGTTTATTCCACTGAAACAGGCCGAATCAAAGCAGAAAAACCACAGCCTGAACGCGCTAAAGGCGATGGCATCGTTCGTATTGAGCGCCAAGTGAGCGGAAGAAAGGGCAGTGGTGTTAGCGTAATAAAAGGCTTAGATTTGCCCGATGATGAATTGAAAAAATTAGCCGCTGAACTGAAAAAACGCTGTGGCTGCGGTGGATCGGTAAAAAATGGATTGATTGAAATTCAAGGCGAAAAACGAGAGTTACTCAAACAATTATTAGAGCAAAAAGGCTTTATTGTGAAGTTAGCAGGGGGATGATGATTCCCCCCTTTATATTCCATTGAATAAGATAATTTTGACTATTTGCTATATTTTATCCTTTGGTTTACTCACCATAATCTCAATAACTTGTCGATCGGTGTATTGCATACTGCGTGAAGCAATGTTGCAAAGGTTATTAATTGAACGATCGATACAATGTTCTACAATACCCTCGTTGCCGGTAACTTGCATATTATCCAATGCCATTAGCACCGCTTTATAACTTGAGGTTACACTGGTGGATACTTTCATTGCACAGCTATTTGCTGCGCCATCACAAATAATGCCGCTAATATCGCCAATCATACTGCTGATTGCCATACTTACGGTTTCAAATTTGCCCGTAAGCAACCAAGCAATGCCCGCACAACTACCCATTGCTGCGGTGGTCGCTGCACATAATGCGGAAAGTTTTGGCAGTTTGCTGTGGATATAAATCGCCATTAAGTGCGAAAGAAATAACGCACGGGTGAGTTGTTCATCAGTGGCGTTAATATGTTTTGCGACTACCACAACAGGCATTGTCGCTGCAATCCCCTGATTACCAGAGCCAGAATTACTCATTGCAGGCAGATTTGCGCCCCCCATTCTCGCATCGGAGGCGGCGGTGGTTTCGATAATAATGCGGTTCATTAAATCATCACCGAGCAATCCCGTGGCAATTTGTTTTTGCAATGTGCGCCCAATATGCAAGCCATAATCTTGCCGTAAGCCCTCTTGTGAAAGGGCTGAATTTAGCCTTTCAGCTTCATCAATAAATTTAATCTTGGCCAGATCCACTTGGGTGGAAAAATCAAAAATCGCTTTCGCTGAAAGCGCGGTGAAAATTTCGTACAAATTTTCACTTTCTACCGCGCAAGGTTTGGTGAAAATCACCTGATCATTTTTGGCAATATAAATCACATTGGTATGATGTGCTGCAATGCGCACGCACACTTTGTCCTGCTGATGAAAAAGCGTAGCTTCAGAATACAAAATATGCTCCGTTTCAAAAATTGAAACGGAAACTCTATCTTCCTTGATCATTTGTTTCGCTTGTTCGGTTTGTTCTGGCGTGATGTTTTTTAACACTTCCAATCCAGCATTAGGATCGCCACCAATCGCCCCGATGGCCGCAGCCATCGTCAGCCCTAAAGTTCCCGTCCCTGGTACAGTTACGCCCATTCCATTTTTCATTAAATTTGGTGAAACTTTTGCTTCAATACGCTCAGGCATTGCGTTTAAATATTGTCGTGCGGTTGCCGCTGCTAAAGCAAGGGAAATGGGTTCGGTGCAGCCTAAGGCTGGCACAACTTCTTGTTTTACAATATCTAATAGGGCTTGTTCGGTATCTGCTTGAAAATTCATAATGTTCCTTTATTTTGCTGTCGGTAATTATTTCTGTTCAGCGAGCCATTTTTTCATTCGCTCTACGCCCTCGCGTAAATGGGCAATCTCTCTGGTGTAAGCAAAGCGGAGATAGTGCTTGGTGCCATTTTCCCCAAAATCGATCCCTGGGGTAGCCGCCACTTGAATTTCAGCCAGCATTTTTTTCGCAAATTCATAACTATCTTGCGTGTAATCAGACACATCAGCCCAAAGATAAAATGCCCCTTGTGGTTTAAATTCGATCTTGAATAAGGCTTTTAATTCATTATACAGAAAATCTCGCCGTTCTTGGAAAATGCCTTTAATTTCATCAAGATAATCATAATCAAAGGCCGCCAGCGCCCCGTATTGGCTCAATGTGGGCGCAGAAATAAAAATGTTTTGCGCCACAATTTCCGCTTCTCTTGCCTTTTCTTCTGGCACGATAATCCAGCCTAAACGCATTCCCGGCATACAAAAATACTTAGAAAACCCGTTAATCACATAGGCATTCGGATTAAATTGTAAGGCAGTCGCAGCTTGCTCATCATAAACCAAGCCGTGATAAAGCTCATCGGAAATAAAAGCAATTTGGTTAGCAATGCAATATTCATTCAGCGCTTGCAGACGTTCAGGCGTATAAATATTGCCCGTTGGATTGGCGGGTGAAGAAATTTGCAAGGCTTTAATTTGGCGATTTTCAAGCTGTTGTGGTGCAAGCTGATAACAATCTTGCTTATCGATAGGGATAAATTCAGGCTGAATATCCATCATATAAGCAAAATTTTTATAGCACGGATAAGCAGGATCTGTCAGCCCCAGTTTATCCCCTTGATTAAGGGTTAAGGCATAGGCGACAAGAAATGCGCCACTTGTACCGGGGGTAAGAATAATGCGATGCGGCGCAACCTCCACTTGATAAGTGCGGTGGTAAAATTCACGAATTTTTTCACGCAATGCGGGCAAGCCAAGGCTTTCTGTATAACTAAATTGATTGTCTTCAATGGCTTGTTGCAAGGCTTGCTTGACTTTCGGTGATGGCGGTAAATCAGGTTGGCCAATTTCAAAATGAATGGCATTAGGGTATTTCGCCGCTTCACGCACAATATCCATCACAATAAATGCCGACATATTTTCACAACGCATTATTTTTCCTTTTTGCCTATCTTAAGATTCTCTTAATATTTCTTTGTTTTAATGTTCCCAACAAGACAGCCGTCTTGTCATTTGAAAGGAGTTTAACAATGAAAAAACTTAGTTTAGCAACAATTTTACTATTATCAACTGCTAGCCTTGTGGTTAGCGCAGAGAATTTACCAGCAGCCAATCAACAAGCTGCCGCAGTGGAACAAAAAGCGCAAATCGTACCAGATGCGGAAAAAGCAGAAAAAGCGCATAAAAAGCATCATCATAAACATAAAAAAGAGCACAAAAAACGCGGTGGATTTGTTGATCCAGCTAATCCACAATCGCAAACCAAGGATAAAAAATCCTTTGCGAATAATTTACCTGTAAGCCAAATTAGCGAGCAAGCAACTTGGAAAGATGATCAACGCATTGTTTTACAAGGAAATATTGTTAAACAATTAAGCAAAGATGATTTCTTATTCCGCGATAAGAGCGGTGAAATTGAAGTGGAAATTGAGCCGCACGCGTGGCGTGGCAAAACGATCACGCCAAATGATGAAGTGAAAATTCTTGCGGAAGTGGATAAATCCGATAAAAAATTAGAATTGGAAGTTCAACGCGTTGCAAAAATGGCAAAAAGTAATTAATCGCGAAAAGATTCCATTCGCAAATTTATCTTTTTAGGCTAAACTCAATGGGCATTTTGCTCATTGGGTTTATGTGGTAAATGGGACAAGATGGCATTATTTACTTCAACATAAAAGGAAAATCAAATGTTTACCGTAGAAAACCTGATCGCCCAAAGCCAGCCTTATTGGGATAATTATATCCAACATTCCTTTGTGCAGCAGCTCGCCACAGGTCGCCTGCCACGCCAATGCTTTCAACATTATTTACAGCAAGATTATCTCTATCTCTTTCAGTACAGCCGTGCATTATCGCTAGGTATTTTCAAAGCGGATAATTTTGCTGAAATTCATACCGCACATCAAGCTAATGATTTGTTATTAAAGGAAATTCAGTTGCACATCGCATTCTGTCAAGAATGGAGCATTTCCGAGCAAGATCTGCAAAAAGCGCCAGAATCCACCGCTTGTGTGGCTTACACGCGTTATGTGCTGGATTGTGGCATCAAAGGTGGGCTTGCGGAACTTTATACTGCCCTCGCGCCTTGTATGCTGGGCTATGCGGCAATCGGTAAAATGCTCGGCTGCCAAGCGCCAACCCCGAATAATCCTTATCAGAAATGGATCGATACTTACGCCGCACAAGATTTTCAACAAGCTGCGGCGGAGTTTAGCGCAATGCTCAACGGATTATTTGAAAATGTTTCAGCAAAACAACAGCAACAATTACAACATATTTTCACCACGGCGACACGAATGGAAATTGACTTTTGGCAAATGGGGCTGGATTTAAGCTAACTAAAGTGCGGTTAAAATTATGCGAATTTTATTAATTGAAGACGATCCTTTAATCGGTGATGGGCTTAACATTGGGCTCGGCAAATCAGGTTTCAGTGTCGATTGGTTTCAAGACGGTGAAAGCGGTATGCAAGCCTTGGCTTCCGCCCCTTATGATGCCGTGGTGCTCGATCTCACCTTGCCGAAAAAAGACGGCTTGCAGGTGTTGCAACAATGGCGTAAAGCCAATCAAGATGTGCCTGTACTTATTTTAACCGCACGAGATAGCTTAGAACAACGCATTGAAGGTTTGCAACTCGGGGCGGACGATTATCTCGGCAAGCCCTTTGCTCTCGGTGAAGTGGTCGCTCGCTTACAAGCGCTCATTCGCCGCCGTTATGGGCAAACACAATCGCTTCTCACCCACGGTGCGGTGAGCCTTGATCTGGGGCAACACAAAGCCTTTTTGCGTAATCAAGAAGTTTCGCTTACGGGGACGGAATACAAGCTACTTGAACTGTTTATGCACAACAAAGAGCGGGTGCTTTCTCGCAGATTTATTGAAGAAAAACTCTATACTTGGAACGATGAAGTGAGCAGCAATGCGTTGGAAGTGCATATTTACAATTTACGCCAAAAGCTCGGCAAACCGTTTATTCGCACGGTACACGGCGTAGGCTATGCCCTTGGCACAATCGAGGAATAAAATGAAACCGCGTAGCTTACGTCTTCGTCTAATTCTCATTCTTTCCCTGTTAGCCAGTGCAATTTGGCTGGCTTCTACTGCGATTGCGTGGTCGGCAGCGCGTAACCAAGTAAACGAAGTCTTTGATACACAACAGATTTTATTCGCCAAACGGCTAGCCACTTCGCATTTAAGAAGTATTTTAATTGAACGCTACCGTCCCGAAGGAAAAAATTATCGCCAAAAGCCACCGCACTTTCGCAAAAGAAAAAATTACGATGATGATGCCCTTGCCTTTGCAATTTTTAATCACGATGGTGAAATGCTGCTAAGTGATAGTGAAAACGGCAACAATTTCATTTATGAACCGAAAAGGGGCTTTAATAACACCACCTTGCAAGGTGATGACGATGAATGGCGAATTTTTTGGCTGCCCGCGGCGGAAGGCAGATTAATGATCGCCGTGGGACAAGAGCTGGAATATCGCCAAGAATTAGTCGAAAAAATGGTGCTAGGTCAAATGTGGATTTGGTTTGCTAGCCTGCCTGTGTTGCTTGCCGTGATCATTTGGGCCATTAGCCGCGAACTGTCTATATTGCGCAATGTGAGCGAACAGGTGAGCCAGCGTAGCCCTGATGATGAACAACCGCTCGACACGCAGCAAGTGCCAAA
>NZ_PQVI01000127.1 GCF_002921145.1 Avibacterium endocarditidis | reverse complement strand
GTTATCTTCATTTTTGTAGTATAGCATTGTTGCTAATCTACTACAGCCCCAAAATCTTTAAACCACTTTAAAATACAGCGATGAAAGACATTGTGAAAATTGTTCTCACCTAATCGCAGTGTGGAATTCATAGCACTGTTTTAGGAAAATACTGGCATCGGTTGCGTGATCAAGCTTGCCTTGGGACGTTAATAATGGAACGAAAGACAGGAAAAGCATTTTGTTTAAACACAATATTCAAATCAAATTGGTTGGTAAGATCAGTAATAACACTGCAAATCAGGTGGCAAAACTGTTTGCTGTTGCAGCGTTGATTATCGCGTTCGCTGTGTTGTTGGGAATGGGGGCAACATTGCTCAGTTATTTTTTTAGTAAGTCAATTTTTTTCATTCAGCAAAAAAAATAAGTGCGGTGGTGGAAAATTTGGAAATTTTTCACCGCACTTAATTATTTTGGTTAAATGTGATTATTCTTCTTCTTCAGTAAAGCGAGCGGCTTTGTAACGAGGATTCATCAGATTTTCTAAAGAGAGAATATCATCGAGTTGCTCTTCTGTGAGCAAGCCTCGTTCTAGTACCACTTCGCGCACGCTTCTGCCTGTTTCTGCACAAATCTTACCAACAATATCACCATTGTGGTGGCCGATAAATGGATTGAGATAGGTAACAATGCCGATAGAATTTAATACATAGTTACGGCACACATCTGCGTTCACGGTGATGCCATTTACGCATTTATCACGTAAGTTCACGCACGCATTGCTGAGAAGTGAAATGGATTCAAACATTGCTTGACCAATCACCGGTTCCATTACGTTAAGCTGTAATTGCCCTGCTTCGGCGGCGAAAGTAACGGTGGTGTCGTTACCGATCACTTTAAAGCACACTTGGTTTACCACTTCTGGCACAACAGGGTTTACTTTGGCTGGCATAATAGACGAACCTGCTTGTAATTCTGGCAAGTTGATTTCATTTAGCCCTGCTCTTGGGCCTGAAGATAAAAGGCGTAAGTCATTACACACTTTGGATAATTTCACCGCAGTGCGTTTTAAGGCACTGTGAACCATCACATAAGCGCCGCAGTCGGAAGTGGCTTCGATTAGGTTTTCAGAAGGCACACAAGGCAATTGACTTACTTCAGCAAGGTATTTCACCGCCAGTTCCGCATAGCCTTCAGGGGTGTTTAAGCCCGTACCAATGGCGGTTGCGCCAAGATTGACTTCAAGCAGTAATTTTGCTGTGCGTTTTAGGTTACGCACTTCTTCTTCCAATAACACGGAGAAAGCTTTAAATTCTTGCCCTACGGTCATTGGCACGGCATCTTGTAATTGGGTGCGTCCCATTTTTAGCACATCGGCAAATTCTTTGGCTTTGGCTTCAAAACCTTTTTGTAGATAACGGATATTTTTCAGCAAGTGCATAATGCTGTTATATACCGCAATGCGGAAGCCCGTTGGATAGGCGTCATTGGTGGATTGGCTGGCATTAACGTGATCCATTGGATCGATAATGTCGTATTCGCCTTTTTTATGCCCGAGCAATTCCAACGCAAGGTTGGCAATCACTTCATTGGTGTTCATATTCACGGAAGTGCCTGCACCGCCTTGATACACATCTGTTGGGAATTGATCCATACAGCGCCCATTTTCTAGCACTTCATCACAGGCTTTGACAATGGCATTGGCAATTTTTTCGGAATTGCCCCTAGCTCACCATTGGCTAGCGCGGTGGCTTTTTTCACCATCACCATTCCGCGTACAAATTCTGGTACGTCAGAAATGGTATCATCTGAAATGTTGAAATTTTCCATTGCGCGCAACGTGTGAATGCCCCAGTAGGCATCATTTGGTACTTCGCGTTCACCTAATAAATCCACTTCAATACGAGTATTTTTCATAATAATTTCCTTATGCTCGGTTGTTCGTGAAATCATTATAGTCATTTCATTAGGTGAAAAAATTGAGCTAGATCACATTGCGAAAAAGGGAACTAAGATATTAATTTATCGCTAGAATTAGATTTTTTTGTGCTTCAAGGCGGAAAGCATTTTATCGCCTTAACAGGAAAGCGAAAAAATGTTCCTTAAACTTAATGCAATGCCGTCTTCATCATTGCTCGCAGTAATTTGTTTGGCAATGCGTTTAATTTCCTCTGGTGAATTGCCCATTGCAATACCTAAGCCCACATATTGCAACATATCGAGATCATTAAAATTATCCCCAAAAGCAATGATGTCTGCTTTATCTACGGCAGCTCGCTGTGCCATAAATTTAATGGCATTGGCTTTGGTCGCCGCTTTGTTCATTATTTCTAAATATTCTTTTTTAGAACGGTGAATAGAAAGCTGTGGAAATTGTTGTTTGAGCAAAGGTTCAATCTGCTCAATCTGTTCCGCTTCTCCCATTAATAAAATTTTGTGAACATTGCTTAAATGTTGCGGTTTTTCTTTTGCTGCTAGCCCTGTGATTTCACTTTCTTGCTTAATCCAATGGCTGTCTAAATCTGTGGTAACCCAATCAAGATGAGAATAATAACTCACTGAAAGCGTAGGGTGCTGGGCTAAGATCTGTTCCAGTTGAGGCAAAAGCGTATTTTCTAAGGTGATGGAATAAAGTGCGGTGAGATTTTTGTCTAAAATTAATGCCCCGCTGTAGCAGACAATTTCATTTTCATTATAAAGTTGTTCCATATAAGGCAAAATGGCGTAAGGGGGGCGAGCGGAAACAGGAATAAAGGAATGCCTTGCTGCATAATGCGCTGTATGGCTTGTGCCGTTGATGGGCTAATTTGATGTTGGCTATTTAGCAAGGTGCCGTCCATATCTGAGAAAACCATTTTGTATGCCATTGTCTTTACTCCTGTCTTTACTCCTTTTCGAGCCAAATTGCGTTTTCATTCTAAAAAATCCCTCAGCAAAAAAGTAAAGGTTATGTAAATAGCTTCTCTTTTCTTCGTTTCTTTTTGTGACACAGATCATATTTTCAACAAAAAAGACGTTTAATCTGCCAAAAAATTAGGATTACACTTTCTGAGTATTTGCAATCGGTTGCATTGCTTTACTTATTTTGCTGAAACGTTTTTTCAAACAAATTTGGAGGTTATATGACCCATATTATTGTTGCAACGCACGGTAAATTTTCAGAAGAACTAGTAAATTCAGCGGCAATGGTTTACGGCGAAGATGAAAATACCCACGTTGTAACCTTTTTACCGGGTGAGGGTGGAGAGCATTTAGTCGAGAAATATCAGGCGATTATTGCCCAATTACCAGAAAATGAACCCGTTCTATTTTTGGTGGATTTATTTGGTGGTAGCCCTTATAACGCGGCAAGCCGTGTTGCCACAATGCGTGGAGAAAATACAGATATTGTAACTGGCGTGAATTTGCCAATGCTACTTGAGGTGTTAGACGCGAAAGACGACGCTTCTCTCGCGGAATTAGTGAGTACGGCAAAAGAAGTGGGCGTAGCGGCAGTGCGTTCGTTCCAGCCTGAGAAAACCACAACAAAACAGGTAGCGCCTGCTCAAGTTGCCACTTCAGAAACACCAAAAACTTCAGAAAAAAGCACCGCACTTACTGGCAATATGAATATTTCTTTATTACGCATTGATAGCCGTTTGATTCACGGTCAGGTGGCGACCTCTTGGGCGAAAGCAGTGAAGTGCGAGGCGATTTTTGCGGTGAGTGACGAAGTGTCTGAAGATCCAATCCGCCGTGATTTGCTCTTGCAAGTTGCGCCAGAACATTTGAAATCCTATGTGATTCCCGTAGAAAAAGCCATTAAGGTTTACCACAATCCGAAATATGCAGGGAAGAATATTCTGTGGCTGGTAACCAATCCAACAGATATTGTTCGCCTAATTGAAGGGGGCGTGAAAGTGGATAAAGTGAATGTGGGCGGTATGACTTATAAAGAAGGCAATCAGCAGCTTTCACAAGCGGTTACCGTAAACCAACAAGATGTGGAAGCGTTCCGTAAATTATTAGATTTAGGGGTTGATCTGAGCTTGCAACAAGTGGCAAGCAGCCCGAAAGAACCATTAACCAAACAAAAACTTGACGCATTAAAATTCTAATTAAGAGGACTTATTTATGACGACTATGGAAATTATCCTCGTTACCCTTGTTGCCGCAATTTGCGGTATGGGGAGCGTGTTAGATGAAAGACAAACTCACCGTCCACTAGTGGCTTGTACGCTGATTGGTTTGGTGCTAGGTGATATTACTTCTGGCGTTATTATTGGCGGTACGCTTGAAATGCTTGCGCTTGGCTGGATGAACGTTGGGGCGGCAATGGCGCCTGATGCAGCTTTAGCCTCGGTGATCGCAGCTATTTTGGTGATCAAAGGTGGGCAAGATAAAGGTACAGCCATTGCCATCGCTATTCCTGTGGCGGCGGCTGGGCAGGTGCTAACCATTTTTGTGCGAACCCTCACGATTTTCTTACAACATAAAGCCGATGATTTTGCTAAACAGGCGAATTTCAGAGGTATTGAACTATGCCATTTTTCAGGCTTAGCCCTACAAGCGTTAAGGGTAGCTATTCCAACTTTCTTCGTGGCATTAGTGGCAGGCACAGATACCGTAACCACGGCTTTAAATGCGATTCCTGAAGTGGTAACTCGTGGCTTACAAATTGCAGGGGGCTTCATCGTGGTTGTGGGTTATGCAATGGTGATTAATATGATGCGTGCTGGCGCATTAATGCCGTTCTTCTTCGTGGGCTTTGTGATTGCCTCATTCTCTAACTATAACCTTGTTGGTTTAGGGTTATTAGGCGCTTGTTTAGCATTAATTTATATTCAATTAAACCCGCGTTTTAATCAGGCAACCCTGCCTGCTGCAAGTGCGAAAAAAGAACTTGCCGATGATGAACTTGAAGGTCTATAAGAGAAGGAATTGATTATGTCAGAGAAAAAACAATTAACTAAAGCGGATATTCGTAGCACTTACTGGCGTTCGACATTTTTATTAGGCTCATTTAACTTTGAGCGTATGCAAGCAATGGGATTTTGTGTATCAATGATCCCCGCAATCAAACGCTTATATAGCAAAAAAGAAGATCAAGCCGATGCGTTAAAACGCCACCTTGAATTTTTTAATACGCAACCTTGGGTTGCTTCGTCAATCATTGGTGTAACAGCAGCAATGGAGCAAGAGCGTGCTAACGGCGCGACAGACATTGATGACGCAGCGATTAGCGGTGTAAAAGTGGGACTAATGGGGCCATTAGCTGGCGTGGGTGATCCTATTTTCTGGGGAACATTACGCCCTGTTCTCGCCGCCTTAGGGGCAGGTTTAGCCATTAGCGGAAGCCTATTAGGGCCATTGCTATTCTTTATCGGCATTAACATTTTCCGTGCCTTAACCCGTTGGTATGGCTTCCATTATGGTTATGCGAAAGGAACGGAAATTGTGCAAGATATGGGCGGTGGTCGCTTACAAAAACTCACCCAAGGGGCATCTATTCTGGGGTTATTTGTAATGGGGGCGCTGGTATCCAAATGGACAACCATCAATATTCCACTTGAACTCTCGCGCTATGTCAATTCGCAAGGGCAAGAAGTGGTAACAACAGTGCAAAGCGTGTTAAATGAACTGCTTCCGGGGCTTGCCGCCTTAGGTTTAACTTTCTTGTGTATGTATTTATTGCAGAAAAAAATCAACGCAATGTACATTATTTTTGCCTTGTTTGGTGTGGGCATTGTGGGATACTATTTCGGTATTTTAGCCTAACTAAAATTTACTAAAGGGCGGTGTTAAAAACCGCCTTTTTTATTAGAGTAAACAAATTCACAATGATAATAAAAGGAATGTTTGATGAAGTTAAAAGATCTAATTAATCCGCCAGAAAATGAAAGCTATTTAAAAAATAGTTCTAAATTAATCACCGCACTTTTTATTATTGGCGGAATTGCCTACTACCCAACTAAAGGCTACGGCACGGTGATTGCCCTTGTGATCGCCTTAATGATATTAGTCGGACAAAAATTATTACTTTCACAAATTAATAAAGATTTTGCTGATATGTATTTTGCCAAAGAACAATTTGAAAAACTTGGCAATAAAACCTATTTAGAATTTATTGTCGCTCGTTCGAGCCAAATTTTACAAGACAATAAAGTGTTATCGGAAAAAGGAAAGCAAGAATTAAACGCATTGCAACAATACGCCACTTCAGCTTTAGCAAAGCGCCAATGATATTATTTTCAAGAATAAAAA
>NZ_PQVI01000126.1 GCF_002921145.1 Avibacterium endocarditidis | reverse complement strand
CGGTGAAAAATCTTGAAATTTTCTACCGCTCTTTGTATTAGAGTAATTTAGTTGTTGGATTATTTCACCAACCCACCGCTGGCTTGGAGATCTGCGTGGTAAGAAGAACGCACGAAAGGCCCGCAGGCGGCGTGTTCAAAGCCCATTTCGTTGGCTTTATCACGGAACTCATCAAATTCTTCAGGCGGAACATAGCGCGCGACTGGTAAATGATGACGGCTTGGTTGCAAATATTGCCCCAGTGTAAGCATTGTTACGCCGTTGGCGCGTAAATCTTGCATCACTTGTAAGATTTCTTCGTTGGTTTCGCCTAAGCCCACCATTAAGCCTGATTTGGTTGGAATATCAGGGAACATTGCTTTGAATTCACGCAATAATTTGAGCGACCATTCATAATCTGCCCCTGGCCGAATATCACGATACAAGCGTGGCACATTTTCCAAATTGTGGTTGAACACATCTGGTGGATTATCTTTTAATTTTTCTAGCGCTTGTTCGATGCGTCCACGGAAATCAGGCACAAGGATTTCAATTTTTATCCCCGGATTAAGCGCGCGGATTTCTTTCACACATTCCGCGAAGTGGCCTGCACCACGGTCAGGCAGATCATCGCGATCCACCGACGTGATCACCACATAACGTAATCTCATATCCTGAATAGTTTCGGCTAATTTGCGAGGCTCATCAGGATCAGGCGGTAAAGGCTTGCCGTGTGCCACATCACAGAATGGACAACGACGGGTACAGATCGCCCCTAAAATCATAAAGGTTGCCGTGCCGTGGTTAAAACATTCGTGCAGGTTAGGGCAAGAGGCTTCTTCACACACAGAATGCAAGCCGTGGCGGCGCATTCCATTTTTGATGCTATCAATTTTTGCTGAATTGGCTGGCAGTTTGATTTTTCATCCACTCAGGCTTTTTCAATAAAGGCTGGTTGGGATCGATATTTTTTACTGGGATAATGGAAGTTTTTGCGGCATCACGATATTTTACGCCACGTTCCATTTTAAAAGGCGTTGCCATTAACGCTCCTATTTTTGTTAAGAATTTGTTACGGAATTATACCCCAATAATTGGGTGAAGTGTGTAACTAATTTGGGCGAAACCTTGTCTGGCTGTGCTTCTTCTTGCGGGATAAAATCTGCCATTTGACACATTTCAAGCCCGGCATAACCACAGGGGTTAATGTATAAGAAAGGCGTAAGATCCATATTGATATTTAGTGCTAAACCGTGGAAAGAACAGCCTTTGCGAATGCGTAAACCGAGCGAGCAGATTTTTTTGCCGTCCACATACACCCCTGGTGCATCGGCTTTGGGATAGCCTTCAATGCCGTAATCTGCCAGCGTTTGTACCACCGATTGTTCAAGGGCGGTAACCAGCTGGCGTACATTGAGATCTTTGCCTTGCGCTTTCAGGCGTTTAATGTCGATCAACACATACATAACTTGCTGACCCAATCCGTGATAGGTGATTTGTCCGCCACGATCTGACTGCACAACAGGGATCGCGCTTTGTTGCAATAAATGTTCAGGCTTGCCCGCTGAGCCTTGGGTGAACACCGCAGGGTGCTGAACGAGCCAGATTTCATCTTGGGTATTTTCATCACGATTATCAGTAAATTGCTGCATTTTATGCCAAATTTCTTGATAATCTTGCACGCCAAGTTGGCGGATAATAATGGATTGGGTCATCGCCTTTACCTTATTGTTTATGCAGATTAAAGCACCATTCTTACGCCGTTAATTTTGGCAAGTTCGCTATAAAGGGTTTCCACTTGCTCAATATTTTCAGCCACAATATCCACTGAAATGGATTTGTATGTGCCTTTTCCGCTGACATTTTCACGCGGATTATAATCACCTTTGGCATATTTTTGTACCACAGCGATCACATCATCGGCTAAATCAGGTCGGTTAGCTCCCACCACTTTAAAGGTGAAATCACAAGGGAATTCAAGAAGATCTTTAAGTTGCTTTTGTGGAATATCTTCAAGTTTTACGACTTTTTCTTGTTCTGCCATTTTTTGTCCTCAAATTTGTTAAAAATTTAGACCGCACTTTGTTTAGTGCGGCCATTTGAGCTTTAGATTGGGAAGATTTTACCAATTTCAAGTTTAGCTGAATAAACTTTTTACAGTTAGCACTAACCAATCCCAGATTTTGCCGAAGAAACCGCCTTCTTCAACATTGTTCATTACTTGTAAATCTACTTTAGCAATGTCTTTACCATCAAGCTGATAGGTGATTTTGCCCACCACTTGGCCTTTCGCCAATGGCGCTTCAAGGTATTTTTTGTCTAAATCATAACGGGCTTTCACTTCCGCTTGGCGACCTTTTGGCAAGGTGATAAATTGATCTTGCAACACGCCAAGTTGCACTTTGCTGTTATCGCCATAATAAACGCTTTGTTCAGAAACGGTTTTGTTGGCTTCTAAGGCTTTGAAGGTTTCAAAGTTAGCAAATCCCCATTGCAATAATTTTTTGCTTTCAATTTCACGGCCTTTGTAAGTTGGTACGCCCATCACCACCGAAATTAAACGCATATTGCCGTTGCCCAATGCAGAAGCTACAAGGTTGTAGCCGGCTTTGTCGGTATGCCCTGTTTTCATACCATCAACTTTCAGGGTTTTATCCCACAACAAGCCATTGCGGTTTGGTTGGCGAATTTTGTTGAAAGTGAATTCTTTTTCCGCATAGATTTTATATTCTTCAGGTAAATCACGAATGATATGTGCACCAATTAATGCCATATCACGGGCGGAAGAATATTGATTTTCATCATCTAAGCCGTGTACGGTGGTGAAATGGGTATTTTTTAGACCAAACTGCTCCACATATTTATTCATTGCATTGATGAAATTTTGTGTTGAGCCTGAAACGTGTTCCGCCATTGCCACGCAAGCATCATTGCCCGATACCACAATGATCCCGCGATTAAGATCGGCAACGGAAACCTGTTGGTTTAAATTTAGGAACATTTTTGATGAACCTGGGAAGTTTTTACCCCACGCACTTTCGCCAATGGTCACCATATCCGTATCGTGGATTTTGCCTTGTTTTAACGCATCGCCCACTACATAGCTTGTCATCATTTTTGTGAGTGAAGCTGGGTATTGGCGTTGATCAGGGTTAAATGCTGCTAACACCGCACCAGAATTGTAATCCATTAAAATATAGGTTTGCGCATTCAGTTGTGGTGCGGCAATGCCATATTGAATATCTTCTGCCATTACAGAATGGCTTGCGCATAATGTAGCAGTGATAAGGGCAAATTTGGTTTTTTTAAGCATATGTTTAAACATAATTTATTACGTCCTAAATAGAGTTAAATTTATTTGTGACTATAAATAATCACTGGCTTAGTGCCATTTAATTTATGAAGTTTGGCTTTAAATTGTTGTGCTTCACGTTTAGTTTTAAATGGCCCAAAGGAAATACTGTGAGATTTTTTATTTGAGTCAATTTTTGTTTTGACTTTTAAGCGTTTGGCTTGTTTCACCATTTGTATTGCTTGTTTGTAGGTTAAGTTTAGCATTTTTACTTTATAACCTGAAAAATCGGTGTCAGAAAGCACCGCACTTTGTTTTGCGGATAGATCCAAACGCTTTGCTGCTTCTGGTGTTTTCGCCATTTTAGCAAGGCTGTGCGTTCCCGCGCCGAGAATTTTCCCTTTATGATTAACGTGCAGCGCCTCAACGCGAACTTGTCCAACACCACGATGAATAATCCCCAGTTCTTTTGCGGCAACAAGGGAAAGATCGATAATTCTTCCTTTTATAAAAGGCCCACGATCGTTGATTTTTACGATCACTTTTCTACCGTTGTGTAAATTGGTGACCAAGGCGTAAGAATTTAATGGCAGAGTTTTGTGTGCTGCCGTATAGCGATTAGGATCATAATATTCGCCATTGGAGGTTTTACGCCCTGAAAATTTTTGGTGGTAGTAACTTCCTCCCCCTGTTTTGGCGTAGTGCTTAGCCGTACTCGGGTGCTTGGTGGTGTAACTGACGCCATTGACCACATAGGTGTGGGTCTTATCAGACATTTTTTGGTGCACCAGTTTAGGGCCTTTCACCCCATATAATTTTTGCGTTTCAGCATTGCTATTCACACTTGCTAGTGTGAGTAGAAATGCCAAACTCAGCTTAATTATTTGTGTTAATTTCATTTCGATTATTCACTTTAGTTAAAATTTTGTTGGAATGTTAAGAACAATAAATTCTTAGTTAGTTCCCCTAAAGAAATGTTCTTTATGGCTATGAATGGACATAATCAAGCCAAAACCTGCCATTAATGTAACAAAAGACGTCCCACCATAGCTCATTAATGGGAGTGGCACGCCCACCACAGGCAAAATGCCGCTCACCATGCCAATATTCACAAAAACATAAACAAAGAAGATCAGCGTTAATGCCCCAACAAGGGTACGACCGAAAGCATTTTGTGCTTCAACGCCAATCACCAAACCTCTTGCCACAATAAATAAATAAAGGCACATCAAAACGGCGAAACCAACCATTCCGTGTTCTTCACTTAATACGGCAAAGATAAAATCGGTATGGGGTTCAGGCAAAAATTCTAGCTGAGATTGTGTGCCTTGCATCCAACCTTTGCCCCAAATACCACCCGAACCAATGGCAATTTTTGATTGCAAAATATGATAACCTGCCCCAAGGGGATCTTTTTCTGGATCAAGTAAGGTTAGCACCCTTGTGCGTTGATAATCGTGCATTAGGTAAAACCACATTATAGGGATAAAACCAGCTAGCCCAATCACCGCAATTAAAATCAGCCACCAGCTCATTCCAGCCAGAAAAACAACGAAAATTCCAGACGCACTTACCAGAATTGATGTGCCTAAATCAGGCTGAATGGCAACCAATAGGGTAGGCACAATAATAATAAAGAGTGCGATAAAGGTGTGTTTTAAGGTGGGAGGAAGCGGACGTTTGCCTAAATACACCGCCACCATTAATGGCACGGCCAGTTTGACGATTTCCGAAGGCTGAAAACGAAATAAGCCGAGATCTAACCAACGCTGTGCGCCTTTACTGGTTGTTCCCACCAAATCCACTAGAATCAGCAATACTATGCCCACACCAAATAAATAAGGGGCAATGCCCTGATAAAAACGCGGGGAAAGTTGTGCCATAACAAACATCACCACAAAGCCAAGGGTAACTTGAATGATACGGTTGCGGAACATCACTTCATTGCCACCAGAAGCGCTATATAGCACGAATAATCCATAGGCGGAAATCATTACAAGACCAAGAAATAGCCAGAAATCAATGTGTAAACGCTGCCACAAGCCGAGCCAGATTTTCCTTTTACTCATTATTCTGTTTCCTCTTGTTGGGGTTGAGCTTCGTTCTGTTTATTTTCCATTTGGTTTACTTGTGGAAGCCGTTGATTAAGATAATAATCCATAATTTTTCTTACCACGGGGCCGGCGTTGCTACCGCCACCGCCTGCATTTTCTAAAATGATAGAAACCACAATTTTCGGGTCTTCATAAGGGGCATAGCCGATAAACCACGCGTGATCGTGTAATTCTTTGCTCAGTGATTTGGCGTTATAGGTTTGGTTTTCTTTTAAGCTGAAAACCTGTGCTGTGCCTGATTTTCCTGCAACGTGATAGTTCGTGCCAGCAAAGGCTTTACGCCCTGTCCCATTGCTCGCATTAATTACGTTATACATACCGCGTTTGGCTTGCGCCCAATAGCTATCATTGGCTTTAATATCGGGATATAAAAAAGGATCTTGGTAAGGTTCAAAGAAAGAGCCTTCCACCCCTTTCATTAAGTGCGGTGTATTTACCTTGCCATTATTAATTAAGATAGCTAAGGCCTTTGCCACTTGCAATGGCGTTGCTGTCCAATAGCCTTGCCCAATGCCCACGGAAATGGTATCACCCTGTAGCCAAGGTTTTTTATAGCGTTTTTGTTTCCACTCGCGCGAAGGCATAATTGCTGAGGTTTCTTCCCGAATATCTAAACCTGTTGGCAGACCAAAACCAAAGGCTTTCATCCAACCAGAAAGTTTATCAATCCCCATATTGTAAGCGAGCTGATAAAAGTAGGTATCGGAAGATTCGGTAATCGCTTTATTGAGATCTGTATAGCCGTGGCCTGATTTTTTCCAGTCACGGAAACGTTTGGTGCTATTTGGCAACATCCAATAGCCCGGATCAAACACCGTTGTGCTTGGCGTGATCAAGGCTTCTTGCAAACCAGCTACCGCAATAAACGGTTTTACCGTAGAAGCTGGCGGATAAGCCCCTTGCGTAACACGGCTATAAAGCGGACGCTCAGGATCTTCAAGCAGGCGTTTGTAATCTTTACCTGAAATGCCATCAACGAAAAGGTTATTATCATAACTTGGCGTTGAAACCATCGCTAAAATGCTGCTGTCTTTTGGATCTAGCACCACCACCGCGCCTTTATGTCCCGCTAACAGATCAGTGATATAACGTTGCAATTCTAAATCAATGGTGAGATGAATGCTTTTACCCGCTACTGCAGGCTGTTCGCGCAATTTACGGATCACCTTACCACGGTTGTTAATTTCTACTTCTTCAAAGCCCACTTCACCGTGTAATTGTTCTTCGTAATAGCGTTCAATACCGAGCTTGCCGATATTGTGCGAGCCAGCATAATTGGCGTATTTGTCTTCTTTTTCAGGCGTTCCACTCTTTATCATTAATTTTCCACATAACCTAAAATATGGGTGAGCGGTTCGCCGTACAAATAATGACGTTTAAAATAAGGTTTAACGGATAAACTCGGGAATTGATGCTGATTTACCGCAAAACGTGCGATCTGTTCTTCGGTGAGATCAGGCTTGAGTAAAATAGACGTATAGCGCGAAGAACGGCGGCGTTCTTTCTTAAAATTCGCAATATCGTCTTCATTTAAACCCACCATTTGCTTGAGCTGTTCAAAAGTGCGGTCTAAATTTTCCACTTTTTCTGGCACGATATATAAGCCAAAAAAGGTGAGATTTTCGGCAAGCAATTTGCCATAGCGATCGTAAATCAAACCGCGTGTTGGTGGCAGCGGCAATAATTTGATACGGTTACCGTTAGAACGGGTTTGATAAGTGTCATAATTGACGATTTGCAGATGATATAAATTGGTGAGCAAAATTGCAGACAGCCCAAGCACGCCTAAAAAAGACACTAAGGCGCGGCGAATAAACAGGTTACGCTCCGCTTTTTTATCGCGGATCGGCTCCATTGTTGGCTGAGAAAGCAATTTCTTTAAATCCATTGATTACTCTCGATGATAAGGGTGATTGGTAGTAATCGACCAAGCACGATACAAACTCTCTGCCACCACCACGCGCACTAAAGGGTGGGGTAAGGTTAAAGGGGAAAGCGACCAGCTTTGTTCGGCGGCAGCTTTACATTCTGGCGATAAACCTTCAGGCCCGCCGATGAGCAAACATAAATCCCGTCCATCATTTTTCCACCCCTCTAGCTGTTGTGCCAGTTGTTCGGTTGTCCAAGGTTTACCGGGAATGTCTAAGGTAACAATCTTATTGCGCCCACAAGCCGCCAGCATTGTTTTGCCTTCTTGATCCAAAATGCGTTTAATATCTGCATTTTTGCCACGTTTTCCCGCGGGAATTTCGATTAGCTCAAAAGGCATATCCTTTGGGAAACGGCGTTGATATTCTTCAAAGCCTGTGGTTACCCAAGCAGGCATTTTTGTGCCTACCGCAATTAATTGGATTTTCATTTAGCCCCAAAGTTTCTCTAATTGATACATTTCACGGCTGTCTGCTTGCATAATATGCACCATCGCTTGCCCGAAATCGACCACCACCCAATCTGCAGTGGCTTTGCCCTCTTCACCAAAAGATTCAAAACCTGCTTGTTTGCTTTCATCAATCAGTTTTTGCGCCAAAGAACTAATATGGCGGCTTGATGTGCCTGTGCAAATAATCATATTGTCCGTTACGCTTGATTTGCCTTGCACATCTAAATGCAAAATATCAACGGCTTTTAAATCGTCTAATTTGTTAATTAAAAAATCTACTAATGTTGTCATACGAAATATTATCGCTCATTAAATTTGTGTGTTAAAAATCCGTCAATTCTATCACGAGATAAAACAGAAATAATAGAAAAAAAAAATCACCGCACTTTTCTTGTTTATGCTTTGTTTATAAAAGTGCGGTGGAATTTTGGCGATTTTTGAGATTAATAACACTTTTTAAAATTGCGTTTATTATTTTGATAGTGGCTTTGCCCAGTGCGTTTGCGGTAAGGTTTTGGCAAATCACTGAGTAGCGCTTGCGGATCATATTGGCTCACTGGAATGGAGTGGCCAATATATTCTTCAATGGCAGGTAAATTCATTGCATATTCTTCACAAGCAAAACTAATGGAAACGCCACTTTCGCCTGCGCGCCCTGTACGTCCAATGCGATGCACATAATCTTCGCGATCATCAGGCAAATCATAGTTGAAAACGTGCGTAACATCAGGAATATGTAAGCCACGCGCAGCAACATCAGTCGCCACTAAAATATCCAATTGACCTGAGGTAAATTGTTGCAACAAAGCAAGGCGTTTTTTCTGCGCAACATCACCAGTTAGCAAGCCAACACGGTGTCCATCAGCGGCTAAATAGCCCCAAATTTCTTCACAGCGATGTTTGGTGTTGGCGAAAATAATGCAACGCTCTGGCCATTCTTCTTCCAACAACGTCATTAATAACGCCATTTTGTCTTGGTTAGACGGATAAAACAGTTCTTCTTTAATGCGGTGGCCTGTTTTTTGCAGTGGCTCAACTTCCACATATTCAGGATCATTCATATCTTCAAAGGCAAGCTCACGCACTTTATAAGAAAGGGTAGCGGAAAAGAGCATTGTTAAGCGTTCAGCAGGGGGCGGACATTTTCTCAGTAAGTAGCGAATATCCTTGATAAAACCCAGATCGAACATTCGATCTGCTTCATCTAGCACCACCACTTCAATATCCGTTAAGCGAATAATGCCTTGTTTGACGTAATCAATCACGCGTCCTGTTGTACCAATTAAAATATCAATGCCTTGCTCAATCACTTTAAGCTGTTTATCGTAGCCATCGCCCCCATAAGCTAGTCCCATTTTTAGCCCTGTGGCTTGTGAGAGCGCCGCGCCATCATTGCTAATTTGCACGGCAAGCTCGCGCGTGGGCGCTAAAATTAACGCACGCGGTTGCGTGGCATTATGCTGCGAATTTTCGCTTAATAAATGATGAAAGGTGGCGGTGAGAAAGGCCATTGTTTTGCCTGTGCCTGTTTGCGCTTGCCCTGCTACATCACGCCCTGCAAGGGTGATAGGCAAAGAAAGGGCTTGGATTGGCGTGCAGTATTCAAAACCGTTTTTTTCTAAACACTGTAATACGCTTGGATTTAGTGGTAAATCAGCAAAACGTTGCTGAGTTAAATGATCATTTTGCATAGTTATCTGACTATTTTCGATTTTATGAGAAAAAATTGTGCTAAGCATAGCACGAAGGACAGAAATCCCCAAAAATTCTTCTTTTCTCTCTTCTTTGTCTGTAAAAAAGAGAATAAATAAAGGGTGGTTGAAAATGTAGCATTTATTGTTCTTTTTATTGCTTTTTAGCTTGTTTTGTATCAAGAATAAATTACCCCGTTATGCTTAGAAAAGGCAAATTATCTAGGCTTTTGATAACTCTTAAGGGTTATTTTTATGCAACAAAAATAACTCAAAAAGGTTATTTATAATAAAAACATTGATCAAACGCAAAAAATAGCAAAATAGCGCTGAAAGATGAGAATGAATTTGTTATTTTTAAGCGTGAAAAACTTTCTCTTAATTCATTATCACCTTGTTTTTAATGAGAAAAATTATCATTTTTACAACATGTAATGAACGTGCATTTTGCGAATGTGGGATATCCCTTGATCAACTTTTAATGGAGTAATTATCGTGAACATTTTCAGAAAAACGCTAGCTTCTCTGGCAATGGCTGGATTAACTTTAGCGGCGGCATCGTCTGCTATGGCGGTAGATAATAGTGCGGTGGAAAAACGTGCCCCTACCCGTGAAGAACTGGCAAAACCGAATCCTGATTTGAAAATTGAAACTATCAGTGAAAAATTTGCGGAAAAATACCCAAAACAATATCAAGGTTGGGCGGATACGGCAAAATCTTCTGAAATTGTTTACGCTGATGAAGTTGATCCAAGATTAATCGTTCTATGGGGCGGTTATGCGTTCTCAAAAGAATATAACAAACCGCGTGGTCACTTTTATACTGTAACTGACGTGCGCAATATTTTGCGTACAGGTGCGCCGTTTGATGCTAACAGCGGCCCACAACCAATGGCGTGTTGGACGTGTAAAGGCCCAGATGTGCCACGTTTAATTGCTGAATGGGGTGAAGAAGAATACTTCAACGGCAAATGGGCAAAAGGTGGGGCTGAAGTGGTAAATTCTATCGGCTGTGCTGACTGCCACGACACCACATCAAAAGATTTTGCAGAAGGTAAACCTGCTTTACGCATCGCTCGTCCGCACGTTTTACGCGCCTTAGATGCGATCGGAAAAGACTTCGCACATTTAGACAAAACAGACAAACGTGGCGCAATTTGTGCTAACTGCCACGTTGAATATTACTTTGATAAAAATGGTAAACAATGTGGTATTCCCTTGGATGAAAGGGGTAGATGTGGATAGTATGGAACAATACTATGACAATATCGAATTCTACGATTGGATTCACTCTATCTCTAAAACACCAATGTTAAAAGCACAGCACCCAGACTATGAAACTTGGTTGCAAGGCACACACGGTAAAAATGGTGTAACCTGTGTGGATTGCCATATGCCAAAAGTACAAGGGGCTGATGGTAAAGTTTACACAGACCACAAAATTGGTAATCCGCTTGATTCTTTTGAAAACACCTGTGCAAACTGCCACGATCAAAGCAAAGAAACTTTAACCAAAGTGGTGGCAGGTCATAAAAAAGACATCAAAGACGTGATGATTAAACTTGAAGACCAAATCGTGAAAGCGCACTTTGAAGCGAAAGCGGCTTGGGACGCAGGTGCAACAGAAGAAGAAATGAAACCAGCATTACAAGCTATCCGTCACGCACAATGGCGTTGGGATTATTCTGCTGCGGGCCACGGTGGCCATATTCACGCACCAGATATTATCTTAAAAACCATTGCAACAGGCTTAGATCGTATTGCTGACGCGCGTACTAAATTAGCCATTATTCTCACCAAACACGGTGTGAAACAGCCAATCAATTACCCAGATATTTCAACAGCTGAAAATGCGTGGAAAGCAATGGGCATTGATATTGAAAAAGAACGTGCAGCGAAAGCGAAATTCCTCAAAGAAGTTGTTCCACAATGGAATAAAGAAGCGTTAGAAAAAGGCTTAATGGAGAAAGCTCCACCAGCAAAATAAGCCAAAAAGTAACCGCACTTTATTAAGTGCCGACTTAGGAAGAAACCTTAAAGTGGGAAGAAAACTAAAGTGCGGTCTATTTTGAACGAAAATTTGAGGTAATAAGAAATGAACGTTGTATTAAAGAAAATGGTAAAGCTTACCGCCTTATTAGGGGCGATGATCTTGGCTTTGCCTGCACAAGCTAATACAGAAAACACTGAATTAAGCTATCAACCTACGTTAGAAAATCAGCGTAACCCCAATGAATACTGTGCGAAATGCCATAAATTAGAAGCCACTGATGAACAATCGGGCGGTGATTTACATTTTGGTAAATTCCACGGTACGCACTTATCCAAAACCAATCCAAGCACAGGCAAGCCGATTACTTGTGTGAGCTGCCACGGTAATATCTCTGAAAATCACCGCCGTGGTGCAAAAGATGTAATGCGTTTTGAAAGTGATATTTTCTCTGACAAAAACCAATGTTCTCTGTGCAAGAGCAAAATCAAGTTTGCTTCTCTTGTCACCGTCCTGAAAAATTACGCGAGAAACTTTGGGCGCACGATGTTCACGCAATAAAATTGCCTTGTGCTGCGTGCCATACCTTGCACCCAGAAAAAGACGCAATGAAAGGCATTGAGAAAAACAACGTGTTAAACTTTGCGTGGATTGTCACGGAGAACAACAAAAACGCAAAGCCTTAAAAGATCTTGACCCGACCAGCGAACAAAAGGATAACAAATGACAACTTGCTCACGCCGTAATTTTGTTTCTGGAATGGGTGCTTTGATCCTAATGACAGGAACAACAATTAAGTCAGTAGCACAAGATAAGGCAGAAGAAAAGCCAATTCGTTATGCAATGTTGCACGATGAAACCGCTTGTATTGGTTGTACCGCTTGTATGGACGCGTGCCGTGAAACCAACCAAGTGCCAGAAGGCGTTTCACGTTTAGAAATTATTCGTAGCGAACCTTATGGCGAATTTCCTGACGTGAAATATGAGTTTTTCCGTCATTCGTGCCAGCATTGTACCAATGCACCTTGTGTTGCTGTGTGTCCAACAGGGGCTTCATATATTGATGCCTCCACTGGTATTGTTGATGTGCATAAAGATTTGTGCGTAGGCTGCCAATACTGTATTGCCGTATGCCCATATCGCGTGCGCTTTATCCACCCAGTGTATAAATCTGCCGATAAATGTAACTTCTGTCGCGATACGAATTTGGCAAAAGGTAAACAGCCAGCTTGTGTAGAGGCTTGCCCAACCAAAGCCCTAACCTTTGGGGATACCAACGATCCGCAAAGTGAAATTTCTTTGAAACTGAAAGAAAAACAAACCTATCGTACAAAAGTTGAATTAGGTACAGATCCAAATCTTTACCACGTTCCAGCTAGAGCAGGGGAGATCAGACGATGAACAGTCCATTTCATTTCCCATCTTTAGTATGGGACGGGCCGATTGCGATTTATCTCTTTTTATTAGGGATTTCCGCAGGGGCGACAATGCTTGCGGTATTGTTAAAACGTGCAGGATTGGCAGGGGAACGCCCGGAAGAAAACAATATCTTAAAGGTTAATGCCTTGCTCGCACCGATTAGCATTACCATTGGCTTATTGCTATTGATTTTCCACTTAACCAAACCTTGGACATTCTGGTATTTGATGTTTAATTATCATCACACCTCCATTATGTCCGCAGGGGTGATGTTGTTCCAAGTGTATATGTTGTTCTTGGTATTATGGTTGGCGATTATCTTCAAATCACTGGTGTTGAGCCTTGTGAAGCGTTTTGTGCCGAAACTTGCAAATTTTGCAGAGAAAATCATTGATATTGCTGCTAAGTTTACCAATGCTATTGAGATCATTACTTTATTGCTCAGCGTGGCGTTAGGGGCATATACAGGGTTCTTACTTTCTGCATTAGTGAGCTATCCAATGCTAAATAACCCTGTCTTACCAGTGTTATTCTTGGCATCAGGTACGTCATCGGGCATTGCGGCATTGATTTTCTTCACCATTTTATGCACCAAAGAAAGCACTCATTCCAAAGGCTTGGCGTTCTTGCATAAATTTGAACAGCCAGTGGTATTGATTGAAGCCTTCTTATTGTTCGCTTTCTTCTTTGGTTTATACCTTGGTGGCGGACAAAAAACCGTGGCATTTCACACCGCACTTTCTGGTGGCTTCTGGGCGAATGTCTTCTGGATCGGCGTGGTAGGCATTGGGATTGTGTTACCCCTCTTACTCAACGCTATTGCCGGTGAGAAACTCAAACACCAAAAAGGCTTTATGCTGATTGTGGCAGGATTGGGCTTAATCGGCGTACTTTGCTTGCGTTACTTTATTTTATACGCAGGGCAAATGACTTTAGCCTAACAAAAATCCATCAATGATGATCAGGGCGAACCAAGGTGTTCGCCTTTGTTTTAATGGTTTTTTGCCGTAAATCCCCTAATGGCAAAGGGAAAACTGACGAGAAAAGTCATTTGCTGAAAATAAAGAGCGGTGCGTTTTTACGCATTTTTATCACTGATTGAATTGAGAATGAGCTTGATGATTTTTCTGCATAACACAATGACATTGCTACGCATTTTCTCTAAAATACACAATAAATTAACCAACGAATATGACAATGATCCCAGAACTTGCTTTTCTTGCTTTACTTTTTGCTCTTGTTTCCGCATTGCTGTTGGCAATTGTGCCGCATATTGGGATTAAACAAGGCAATCCGCACCTGATTACCTCGGCGTGGAATTTGAGTTATCTGTTTGGGATTTTTACCACCCTTTCCTTGCTTGGGCTGGCTTATTGCTTTGCGACTGATGATTTTTCTGTGCAATATGTGGCAGCGCATTCCAATTCTGCCTTACCGCAATTTTTCAAAATTGCCGCTACTTGGGGCGGACACGAAGGCTCAATGCTGTTTTGGCTATTTTCGTTGGGATTATGGACAATGGCCTTTGCCTTTTTTAGCCGTAAAATCGACCCTATTATTGCTAGCCGAACCCTGTCTATTTTAGGCTTGCTGTGTTTTGGCTTTGCGCTGTTTATCGTATTTTTCTCCAATCCTTTTGAGCGTTTATTTCCTAGCCCTTTAGAAGGGCGTGATCTTAACCCGATGCTGCAAGATGTAGGATTAATTTTTCACCCTCCGTTGCTTTATTTTGGCTATGTAGGCTTTGCGGTGAATTTTGCTCTCACCCTTGCTACTTTGTTAAGCGGACATTTTGATGCCGCGCTGGCTCGCTGGACACGCCCTTGGGTGCTGGTTTCTTGGTTCTTTTTAACCTTAGGCATAATGCTCGGCGCGTGGTGGGCATATTACGAGCTTGGTTGGGGTGGCTGGTGGTTCTGGGACCCAGTTGAAAACGCCTCATTAATGCCGTGGTTACTTGGGCTGGGGCTATTACATAGTTTATCCGTGAGCGAACAACGTGGCGTTTTTCATTATTGGACGATTTTATTTTCTCTGTTTGCCTTTGCATTCAGTTTATTAGGTACGTTTATTGTGCGTTCGGGCGTGCTGACTTCTGTACACGCTTTTGCTATGGACGGCGAGCGAGGAATGGCGTTGTTAATGCTCTTTTCTTGCTCACCACTTCTCGCTCACCTTATTTGCGTTGAAAGTGAATGTACGCTCAAATGAAAATAGTGCGGTGCATTTTTCCTTTTTTCTAAAGAAAGCCTAATGCTCATTGCCAATATTTTGGTGGCGGTCGCCACGGCAAGCGTATTTTTAGGCACATTTTATCCAATGCTATTTAGCACAATGGGCTGGGGTTCGATTTCTGTCGGCGCACCTTACTTTAACACCATTTTCTTGCCCCTTATTGTGCTGGCATTGCTGGCGATGATTTTTGTCGTCAGTGCATTTTGGAAAAAAAAAAAATCCACCGCACTTTGTTGCGCCGCAATGTCTTATTGCTAATTCCTGCCTGTGGGCTTGCTTATGCAATGATCGCATTCACCATTCAAAATGATGAAACCTTACATTTTCAGGCCTTGCCCTTTGCGTTAATTAGCTTGGCGTTTTGGTTGCTTGGCGTTACCCTTTGGGGCGCGTGGCGATCCCTTTCCTTAAAGCGTTGGGCAATGGTGATTGCCCATTGTGGGCTAGCACTCACGGTGATTGGCGCGACAATGTCGAGCTATTTTGCCAGTGAAATTGGCGTGCGCTTATCGCCTAACCAAAGCCAAATGCTCAACGGCTATGCGTTTCACTACCTTGGTTTTCGTAATGAACTCGGGCCGAATTACACCAGTGAAGTGGCGCAATTTGAGATAACAAAAAACGGCGAAAAAATCACCGCACTTTGTCCTGAACGCCGTTATTACGAAGTGCGCACGATGAATATGTCGGAATGGGGCTATATTGGAACTTGCTTGGCGATATTTATATTGTGATGGGTGATAAACTTGGCGCGGGCGAATTTTCGTTCCGTCTGCATTACAAGCCTTTTGTTCGTTGGCTGTGGATTGGTGCAACCTTAATGGCGTTTGGTGCATTATTGAGCGCCTTTGCCTTACGCACAAGGAGAGCGAAAGATGAATAGAAAAATCATTGTGTTTTTACCCTTATTCTTGATCATTGCAGTCTGTGGTCTTTTGTTGCTAGGGCTGCATAATGATCCGAAAAAAATTGCCTCCGCGTTAATTGGTAAGCCCGTGCCTGAATTTTATCAAAGTGATCTGCTTGAGCCTGAAATCAATGTAAGCAACGCATCTTTGCCAAAAGAAATTTATCTCATTAATGTATGGGGCAGCTGGTGTGCCTATTGCAAGCAAGAACACGCCTTTTTGATGCGCTTGCAACAACAGGGTGTGCCGATTGTGGGGCTAAATTATCGAGATAAACGGCAAAATGCCTTGCTAATGTTGCAGGAAATGGGCAATCCTTTTCATCAGGTGATTGATGATAGCAAAGGCTTATTCGCGATGAAATTGGGTGTGGACGGCGCGCCAGAAACCTATTTGGTTGATGCCAACGGCATTATTCGTTATCGCTATTCAGGACCGTTGGATCAGCAAATTTGGCAACAAGAATTTCTGCCCTTATGGCAAAAATTAGCAAAAAATAACACCGCACTTAGCGCTGCAAGAAACAGCTAAGCAAGAAACGGCTAAACAGGAAGGAAAAGAATGAAAAAGTGGTGGTTAGTCGTCATAACATTTTTCGCAATCAGCCAACTGGCTCAGGCAGAAATGGTGGATACCTTTGAATTTAGCAACCCTGCCGAGCGTACCCGAGCTGTAGCCTTGGCAAAATCCCTGCGTTGCCCACAATGCCAAAATCAAAACTTGGTGGAATCCAATTCGCCCATTGCTTATGATCTGCGTATTGAAGTATATAAAATGGTGGAAGCCGGCAGCAGCAATGAGCAAATTATTGACGTGATGACGAGCCGCTTCGGTGATTTTGTGCGTTATAATCCGCCAGTGAAATCCACCACTCTGTTATTGTGGGGCTTGCCTTTCTTCTTGCTATTGCTTGGGGCGCTAGCAATGTGGCGAATGTTGCGCATGAAGCAAAAGCCGCAAAATTCAGCGCTCAGCGCAGAGCAGCAACAAGCATTAAACAGTTTATTAGCCAAAACGGATAAATCAGAATGACTTTTTTTCATCGGCGTAACCCTTTTACTCTTGATTAGCCTTGGGCTTTGGCTGCCTTTTGGGCGCGGAATCAATTGGCAGAAAAATTATCGCCAACAGCAAAATATCGCCCTTTATCAGCAACAAACGAAAGGTCAGCTTGATCCAGAATTGGCGCAGGAATTTGCCCAACGTTTACTTGATGATGAAAAAAAACAGCTTGAAAAACAACAACCGCACCACTTTGTGATGGCTTCAACATTGAAAAGCCGCCCTTATTTTGTGGTATTGAACCTATTATTGATTGCGTTGCCTATGGGATATTATTTTTCCCTTGATCGCTTTTCTGCTGAACAGCAATATCAGCAGCAACTTCAAACGAAGCAATTGCTTACAACGCAGTCTACCGATCCCTTCGTTGAATCATTTAATGGGCAAAGTGGGGGACAAAAAAATGAAACTTATGCGGAAAAAATTGAGCAACGTTTACGTCAAAATCCCAACAACAGTGAGGCTTGGATCGAGTTAGGGCAGGCTTATATGCAAAATAATGAGTTTGATGATGCCTTGGTCGCTTATTCTTATGCCGATCGCCTAACAGGCGGAAAACCCGCAATTTTAGGCTTGGCGGCAAATGCGTTGTATCAAAAAGCAGGGCAAAAAATCACCCCACAGGTGCAAGCTATGCTTGCTCAAGCGCTCTCGCAAGATCCGAAAGAAGCATCGAGTTTATCGCTGTTAGCTGGGGAGGCCTTTGTGCAAACGGATTATCCCAAAGCCATTGCCCTTTGGCAAAAGGTGCTAGATTCGGATAAATCTGGGATCGATCGGCGCACTATTATTCAAAGTATGCAAATGGCAGAGATGCTACAAAACGCCAAAAAAGGAGCCGCGCAATGACACCTTATTTTTCTGATACGCTGATTATTGGTGCAGGGGCAGCAGGGCTGTTTTGTGCAAGTCAGCTTGGCAAGCAAGGTAAACAGGTAACGGTTTTAGATAGCGGTAAAAAAGCAGGGCGGAAGATTTTGATGTCGGGCGGTGGATTTTGTAATTTCACTAATTTAGAGGTTACGCCACAGCATTATCTTTCGCACAATCCTCATTTTGTGAAATCTGCTTTAGCGCGTTTTACCCAGTGGGATTTTATCGCCTTAGTGGCGGAATATGGCATTGCCTATCACGAAAAAGAACTCGGGCAATTGTTTTGTGATGAAAGTGCGCAACAGATTGTGGATTTATTGCTCGCGGAATGTGAGAAACATCAGGTTAATATTCAGTTACGCCAGCACATAGAACAAGTTTCCGCCTTGGAAAACGGTGGCTTTGCCGTGCAAGCGAACGGACAAACTTGGCATTGTCATCAGCTTGTGGTGGCAACGGGTGGGCTTTCAATGCCCGCTTTAGGTGCTTCCCCTTTGGGCTATCAAATTGCTGAACAGTTTGGCTTGGCCGTGATCCCACCGCGTGCGTCCCTTGTGCCATTCCGTTGGCGAGAAACAGAGCAATTTTACACCGCACTTTGCTGGTGTTTCTTTGCCTGTGTGTGTGTGTGCTGAAAATGGGCAGTCTTTCTTCAATCAGTTATTGTTTACCCACCGAGGTATTTCTGGGCCAGCGATCTTACAAATTTCTAACTATTGGCAGCCGAATGAATGGGTGGAAGTGGATTTATTACCAAATCAATCCATTGGCAATTATTTGCAAGAATTACGCCAAACTTCGCCGAAATTGCAGTTAAAAACCGCATTATCACGCGTTTTGCCAACGAAATTAGTGGAGCTTTGGCAACAGCGTGAGATGATCCCAACAGAAACCTTAGCGAATTTAAGCAAAGTGCGGTTGGAAAATTTAGAAAATTTCATTCATCATTGGAAAATTTTCCCTAATGGCACGGAGGGTTATCGAACCGCAGAAGTCACAATGGGCGGTGTGGATACGCACGAAATTTCGTCAAAAACAATGGAAAGTAGCAAAGTCAAAGGGCTGTATTTTATTGGCGAAGTGCTAGATGTAGCAGGCTGGCTCGGTGGTTATAACTTCCAATGGGCGTGGAGTTCCGCTTATGCCTGCGCAAGCCATATTGCCAGTTTATAGGCTAATTTCGCACTTTTATTGCCCGCAAAAAGAAATTTGCTCCGCGCTAAAATCTCGTTAAAATGGCAGGCTAATTTCCCTTTTTCATCTCATCAATAGCAAAATAACAAGGATTTTTTATGTCAGAACCGCGTTTCGTGCATTTGCGTGTGCATAGCGATTTTTCAATGATTAATGGTATTGCGAAAGTAAAACCGTTGGTCAAAGCCTGCGTGGAAAACGAAATGGTGGCAATGGCATTGACGGATTTCACCAACTTCTGCGGTTTAGTGCGGTTTTATGGCGAAGCTCTTGGAGCAGGGGTGAAGCCCATTGTTGGGGCTGATGTGCTGGTGAAAAGTGATTTGCTCGGTGATGAACATTTTGAACTCACCTTGCTTGCGAAAAATAACACAGGCTATCACAACATCACCTTATTATTATCCAAGGCTTATGAACGAGGTTACACGGATTTACCTTATATAGATCAGCAATGGCTGGTGGAACACCGCGAAGGCTTGATTATTCTTTCTGGTGGGCGCAATGGCGATGTGGGGAAAAAATTATTGAAAAATAATCCTGCGGATGTAGAAAGTGCGGTGCGTTTTTATCAAGAATTTTTTCCTGATCATTTTTATTTGAGTCTTTGTCGCACTGGTCGCCCTGAAGAAGAACGCTATATTCAAGCGGCCTTAAAATTGGCAGAAAAACATCATATTCCCCTTGTGGCAACCAATGATGTGTGTTTTTTGTCTTCCGAAGATTTTGAGGCGCACGAGATCCGCGTTGCGATTCACGACAGCTACACGTTAGATGATCCAAAACGTCCGAAATTATATAGCGATCAGCAGTATTTCCGCACTGAACAGGAAATGTGCGAATTATTTGCGGATATTCCCACCGCACTGGCGAATACCGTGCAAATCGCCAAACGTTGTAATGTAACGATTCGTTTGGGCGAATATTTCTTACCAAAATTTCCCACCGGGGATCTCAGCACGGAAGATTATTTGGTGCAAAAATCCCGTGAGGGCTTGGAAGAGCGCTTAGCTTTTTTATTCCCCGATGAAAAAGAGCGGGCGGAAAAACGCAAGGAATATGATGAGCGCTTGCAAGTCGAGCTAGATGTGATTAACCAAATGGGTTTCCCCGGTTACTTCTTAATCGTAATGGAGTTTATCCAGTGGTCGAAAGATAATGATATTCCTGTTGGGCCGGGGCGTGGTTCTGGGGCGGGATCGCTGGTGGCTTATGCGTTGAAAATCACCGATCTTGATCCCCTTGAGTTTGATTTACTTTTCGAGCGTTTCTTAAATCCAGAACGGGTATCAATGCCCGATTTTGACGTGGATTTCTGTATGGACGGGCGAGATCGCGTGATTGAACACGTTGCGGAAACCTACGGACGTGGTGCGGTGTCGCAGATTATCACCTTTGGTACGATGGCGGCTAAGGCGGTAATCCGAGATGTGGGGCGTGTGCTTGGACACCCTTATAGCTTTGTGGATCGCATTTCCAAATTAGTGCCGCCCGATCCGGGAATGACCTTAGCCAAAGCTTTTGAGGCTGAACCTCGCTTGCCTGAAATTTATGAAAGCGATGAAGAAGTTAAAGCCTTAATTGATATGGCGCGCAAGCTTGAAGGGGTAACCCGTAACGCAGGGAAACACGCAGGGGGCGTGGTGATTTCCCCTGGATTGATTACCGATTTTTCACCGCTCTATTGTGATAGTGAGGGCAAACACCCTGTTACCCATTTTGATAAAAATGATGTGGAATATGCAGGGCTAGTGAAGTTTGACTTCTTGGGATTGCGTACCCTAACCATCATCAAATGGGCATTGGATATGATTAACACGCGCCTTGCTAAAGAGGGCAAGCCGTTAGTGGATATTAATCGTATTCCCCTTGATGATCCGCAATCTTTCCAAGTGTTACTCAATGCTGAAACCACCGCCGTGTTCCAGTTGGAATCGCGAGGAATGAAAGATCTGATTAAACGCCTAAAACCTGACTGTTTTGAGGACATCATCGCATTGGTTGCCTTGTTCCGCCCAGGCCCGTTGCAATCGGGAATGGTGGATAACTTTATTCGCCGTAAACACGGGGAAGAAGAAATTTCCTACCCTGATGCGGAATATCAGCACATTTGGCTGAAACCAATTTTAGAGCCAACCTACGGCATTATTTTGTATCAAGAACAAGTAATGCAAATCGCCCAAGTACTGGCGGGTTATACCCTTGGTGGAGCGGATTTATTACGCCGTGCAATGGGGAAAAAGAAACCCGAAGAAATGGCAAAACAGCGTTCTGTATTTGAAGAAGGCGCGGTGAAAAACGGGGTGGACGGCAACTTGGCAATGAAAATTTTCGACCTCGTGGAAAAATTTGCTGGCTATGGGTTTAACAAATCTCACTCCGCTGCTTATGCCTTGGTTTCTTACCAAACGCTCTGGCTGAAAGCCCATTATCCTGCGGAGTTTATGGCTGCGGTAATGACATCGGAAATGGACAACACGGAAAAAATTGTTGGGCTTTATGATGAATGTTTGCGAATGGGGCTGAAAGTTACGCCACCAGATATTAATACGGGCAAACATCATTTCAGCGTGAACGATAATGGCGAAATTGTCTATGGCATTGGCGCAATTAAAGGGGTAGGTGAAGGCCCGATTGAAGCCTTGATTTCTGCGCGTGAGCAAGGAGGTATTTTTAAAGATTTATTCGATCTTTGCGCCAGAGTGGATTTAAAGAAAATTAACCGCCGCACTTTTGAAAGTCTGATAATGTCAGGGGCATTTGATAAGCTCGGGCCTCACCGTGCGGCATTGGCGAAAAATCTGGAAGATGCACTTAAAGCCTCCGATCAATATGCTAAAAATGAAGCCATCGGGCAGGCGGATATGTTTGGTGTTCTTACTGAAACCCCTGAAGAAGTGGAAAAAGCCTATGCCAATACACCAAAGTGGACTGAAAAGCAAATACTTGATGGTGAGCGGGAAACGCTTGGGCTTTATTTAAGTAGCCACCCGATTAGCCCTTATTTAAAAGAAATCGCCCATTACAGCTCAACAAGGTTAAAAGATCTTGTGCCAAATTATCGAGGGCAGATCAGCACTACTTGTGGGCTGGTAGTGAACTCTCGTGTTGCGATTACTAAAAAAGGAAATAGGCTTGGTATTGCTACCCTTGATGATCGTTCAGGTCGATTAGATTTAACCTTATTTGGTGAAGCCCTTGATCGTTTTGGCGAAAAATTACAAAAAGATACGATAGTGATTGTGTCGGGGCAGGTGAGTTTTGACGATTTTACTCAGGGGTTAAAAATGTCAGTGCGTGAATTAATGACCCTTGATGAAGCTCGCAGTCGTTATGCTAAAAGCCTTGCATTGAGCTTAAATCAAGAGCAAATTAATGCGCAATTTATTAAAAAATTCAAAGAGATACTCACCCCTTATTGTGGTGGTGCATTGCCGATTAACGTGTATTATCAAAGCCCACAGGGCAGAGCGTTGGTGAAATTAGGCGTGCAATGGTCAATTAATCCTAGCGATGAGGTTATTTCTGAACTTTCGCAGATGCTGGGGCAAAATGCGGTGGAATTAGAGTTTAGCTAGGTACTCTTTTTTGCTCAGGACAGACATAATACGGCGCATAACGCCGTATTATGTGAAAGCCAGAAAGTAATTAAGTACAAACAATTTTAATCGCCAAACCGCCTTGCGAGGTTTCGCGGTATTTGGCATTCATATCTTTGCCCGTTTCGTACATTGTTTCGATAACTTTATCTAAGCTCACGCGTGGGTTAGAGGTGCGTTGCAATGCCATTCGGCTAGCGTTAATCGCTTTGACGGAAGCAATGGCGTTGCGTTCAATGCAAGGCACTTGTACTTGGCCGCCCACAGGATCGCAAGTCAGCCCCAGATTATGTTCCATCGCAATTTCAGCGGCCATACAAACTTGCTCAGGGCTACCGCCCAAAATTTCTGTTAAGCCAGCAGCTGCCATTGAGCAAGCCACTCCCACTTCGCCTTGACAGCCTACTTCTGCCCCAGAAATGGACGCATTCATTTTGTAAAGTGAGCCGATCATTCCGCAAGCAAGCAAATAGCGTTCTACAATTTCATCGGTAATTGGCGAAATGAATTTTTCATAATAAGACAGCACCGCAGGCACAATACCACAAGCACCGTTGGTTGGCGCGGTAACCACACGCCCGCCTGCTGCATTTTCTTCATTGACCGCAAGCGCATACATATTGACCCAATCGATCACTTTCATTGGATCGTTGGAAAGCCCATTGTTGGCTTGTAGTAAACGATGTAAAGTCGCCGCACGGCGAACCACTTTGAGTGGGCCGGGTAGTAACCCTTCCGTAGCCAAGCCGTGTTCGATACATTCTTTCATCGTTTGCCAAATGCGTTTTAGGTGCGTTTGCGTGGCTTCTTTTCCGTGTAAGGCAATTTCATTTTGTAGCATCACGCTCGATAAGGCTAAGCCATTTTCTTTGCAATGATGCAAAATATCTGCCGCACTTTGATAAGGGAAAGGCACGTTGATGTCGGATTCTTCCTGCTGATTGAAATGGGCTTCATCAACAATAAATCCACCGCCGATAGAATAATAGGTTTGCTGATAAAGCAAGTTGTCATTTTCATAGGCGGACAGTGTCATTCCGTTTTCGTGTAAAGACAGAAAGGTTTGATGAAAGATCATATCGCTTTCATAATCAAATTTCGCCACTCGCTGCCCTTGCGCTAATGGCAAAAGTGCGGTGCTTTTTACATCAGAAATAAATTTAGGGATTAAATCAATATCCACATCGTGCGGTAAATAGCCCGCTAAGCCCATAATAATGGCAATATCGGTATTATGCCCACGCCCTGTCATTGAAAGTGAGCCATAAACATCGACCTTAACTTGGGTTACTTTGGCGAGTAAATTTTTCGCCACTAAATCATCGACAAATTGCTTACCCGCTTTCATTGGCCCAACGGTATGAGAGCTAGAAGGCCCAATGCCGATTTTAAACATATCAAAAACACTAATCATCGTTTTCTCGAAGTTTTCTGGCAGGGCATTTCGCCCTGCTTAAGGTGATTATTATAAAAGGTGCGTATTCTATCTTAATTAATAAAATAATCCATACACCACTGCTGAGATTGCAATCATTCCCATAACGGTAACGAAAACATTGCTAGCATAGCCTTGATAACGCGCCATCGCAGGCACTTTACGAATGGCATACATTGGCATTAAAAACAGAATTGCGGCGATAATTGGCCCGCCAATGGATTCAATTAAACCAAGAATACTTGGATTGATAATTGCCACCGCCCATAAGGTCAATAAAAAGGTCAATAAAAAGAAAAGTGCGGTGAAAAAATTCAATTTTTTTCGATTCGTAATGTCTTGTTTGCCCGAAAATTTTAAATACAGCCCCTGAATGCCTTCTCGTGCGCCTAAATAATGGCCAAAGAAAGAGCTGGTAATAGCAAGAAACGCCACTAAAGGCCCAAAGTAGGAAATATAAGGGTTATCAAATTTATTGGCTAAAAAGGAAAGGATACTGATATTTTGCGTTTTGGCTTGCACTAAATCTTCTGGGGTAAGGGTTAGCACGCAGCTAAATACGAAAAACATCACGAAAAATAACAGTAAGGTTGAGGTGTTTTTCAATGCTTGGCTTGCGTGGCATTCGGTCAGCTCTGGCAATTTATATTCCCGTTGTTGTGATTGCGAAAAGCAAGAAATCGCAGGGGAATGATTAAAAGAAAACACTAACACCGGAATGGTGATCCACAGCGTGCTAATAAAACTGGTGGCATCAGGCATTTGGTGAAGCATTGCGGTGTTCCATTGTGGAATTAAATAAATGGAAAGAGAAAATAAAATAAAAACAAGGGGATAGACCAAAAACTCAGTCATTTTGAGCATTATTTTTTCGCTCATCAGCATCACCGAAATCAGGCTTGCAATCAAAATGAAAGAAAGCAAAATGCGGTTCGGTGCGCCTAGCCCTAACTGATTGATAATAAAGGATTCCACCGTATTGGTGATGCCATTACCATAAATTAACAAAATAGGAAAAATCGCAAAAAAGTAGAGCAGCGTGATAATTTTCCCTGCGCCTTGCCCAAAATGTTCTTCCACTACTTCTGTAATATCGCTGCCGGGTTTGGAAGATGACAGCACAAAGCGAGATAATGCACGGTGTGAGAAATAAGTCATCGGCCCAACCAACAGCATAATGGCGATTAACGGCCAAAATCCGCCCATTCCAGCATTTATGGGCAAAAACAGCACGCCAGCTCCCACCGCAGTACCGAATAAATTTAACGTCCAAAGTAAATCGAATTTGTTTGTTATTGTTGTTTTAAACATTGTTTAACTCCGTAATATAAACTTGGATTAGTGTATGCGAATACTCTAATCTTACCGCCGCAGATGATATAGCGGTTGCGAATACGAAACAGGACAAAATATGGAATTTGTGAGAATGATCGACTTTTGTTGGAGTAATTGACTATAAAATAGCGAAGTGTTTACTTATTTTTAACATTTTGCTTTTTTAGACTTTCGATTTCGCGATATTTTGCTTCGACAAGCAACAAAGTTGAGTCTTTTTTCTTTATTAAGAATGGGTTATCAAAAATTGTAAATGTTTCGTTTTATTGAATGATCTGAGTGAGGGCAGCGCAAGATTGTTAATAATTGGATAAAAAGCACTTTTAATGGCAATAAAAGTGCTTACAACGAGAGAATAATTAAGCGGCTTTCGCATTACCTAATGTGCCATCATCAATAGCTTCTTTCGGCGTGCCAAGTACTTCGTAAACTTTATCGCCATCTTTGAAAAATCAAAACCGCCGTATTCCATTTTTGTCCAGATTTCATCTTTAGTGAGTGGAAAGGTGGTAATAATGGTTACTTTATCTTTTTCTGTGGTATGTTGGCGGAAGTCGATCACGCCGTCATCATCAATGCGTTGCGCTGTACCAAAAGGGGCTTTGCGCGTGATGTAATGCAAATTGGTGGAGCAGTGAGCGATCATCCATTCCCCGTTAGAGAGAATAAAATTAAACGTGCCGCCTTGTGCTAATTCTTTAGTAATTTCTTGAATGACTTGGAAAATTTGTTCTTCTGTGGGCTTTTTACGAAAGCGATTTTTTAACTGTTCAGCCATATAGCAAAAAGCGGCTTCTGAGTCGGTGGAGCCAATGGGTTGGCAGAAACTTTCCGACATATCAGGGAAGCTCGTCAGATTGCCGTTGTGCGCAAATACCCAGTTTTCGCCCCAAATTTCACGAATAAATGGGTGTGTGTTTTCAATGGTTACCTCGCCTTGTGTGGCTTTGCGAATGTGAGCAATCACGTTGAAAGATTTAATGTGATATTGTTTGACACAATCTGCAATGGGGGAACTATGCCCGGCTTGGTTATCGCGAAAAATACGCACGCCTTTACCCTCAAAAAAGGCAATGCCGAAACCGTCAGAATGGCTATCGGTAAGCCCCGCGCGGCGGCGAAATCCTTCAAAAGAGAACACAATATCGGTGGGCGTATTGCAATTCATTCCTAATAGCTGACACATAACGAAACCTTAACTGATTTTAACTTCCTAAATCTTGTTTGATTTAACAAAAAAATTCACAAAAATTCAACCGCACTTTTAGATTAAAGGCGCATATCACATAACTTGGCGTTATTTCCTTTATTGCACCACCATTAAGCCTAAGCAACCTTTGTCTGCTGCCATCAGATCTGCCGCGCCAAAGGTGAAAGGGTGGCCGTTAGAAGACGGCTGTTGAAAGCGAATTAAAATCTGCACTTTGCCCTCAATCCAGAGGCTGTCTTTCCACGCAAGATCGCTTTCTGCCACAGGTTTATCATTAATGCTTTCAATGATAAATTTTGCCCCCTGAATTTTAAATCCTGCAGGCTCGTTGCTCGTGATTGTCCAGCGTTCCGTGCTGTTTAATTCGGCATTTACATCAATGCGTCTAGGATCGAAACGTTGTTGATTGAGCATTCCATTATTCGCATCTAGTTGGAATTGACGCTCACGGCGAATTTCCGCCTTTAATGCTTGCGGTGCATCGGTGTTAAATTGCATTGTGTTGTTTTGCGCAAAGGCACTGCTTAAGCCTTGTAGGCGTAGCTCAAGCACTGTGTTGTCGAGCAGCTCTTCATCGCTGGCGAAAAAGCCCGTGAGTTTACTGAAGAAATTTCGTTTTTTCCCCACAATTAAGGTGGCGTTTTCCCCCTCATTGAGATTAACAAGAATTTCAGCGCGTTCGCTCGGTGCAAGAAAAAGCACCTTTGTGGTTTTCGCTTGCGGTAAAAAGCCTTGATCAAGCGCGATGAGTTGGAAATCGCGCTCGTCATCAAAGCGTAATTCATAGCGGCGCGAAAGGGAAGCGTTCAGCAAACGTAAACGCACAACGCCGCGCGGCACCTCTAAATAAGGCGCTTCTTGCCCATTGACAAATAAACGATTGCCAAAAAAGTGCGGTCGATTTTGTTGGAATAATTGCACCCCTTCATCATTTAATTGCATATCTTGCAAAATCAAAGGAATATCGTTTACGCCATATTTTTGTGGCAAGCTTGATTTACGGCTTTCGTTATCTTCAATAATGCACAGCCCGAGCAAGCCGCGGTAGGTTTGATAAGCAGAATGCCCTAAGGTGCAAGCGGAATACCAGCAAGTGCAAGCAGGCTGAGTGATCGGCAGAATAGGCGACCAGCCTTGTCCTTGTTTGAAAGGGTGAGATACGCCACCCAGTGATTCAGCGCTCACTTGCAGTCCTTGAATGGCTAGCGCCACCATTTGCGACAAGCTATTGCGATAGTTCAGCTTGGCAAAATCCCCTTGGCGCATTTTTAATGTTGGGCCTAAATAATTACCATTAAATCCCCACACTTCGCTGGATTTTCCCCGCTCTAATTGAGTTTGCGCGCTGTTCATTTCTAAAAAAACAGGCTTACCACGGCGAGTTTCCATAAGTGGGGGAACGCGTAAAGGCTGGCGATCAGCCGCCCATAATGGCGCAGGAATGGCTGAAAAAGCCCCTGCAGTGAGGGCAGTTTTAAAAAATTGACGGCGAGAAAAATGATTCATTTTATTTTGTTGCGTCTTGTTGAGCTTGGCTGGCGGCAATTTCCGCATCAAGTTCGTTGATTCGTTGTTGCATTAAAGAATGGCAATAGCTCGCCAATTCACGCACATTGTCTTTGGTGTAAGCCGAAGTATCCACAGGTGGCAGCATTTCACAGATCACCTTGCCATTATCCCAACGGTTAAGATCGATTTTATTTTGCGTGGTGGAACAAACCACAGGTACAATCGGCACACCAGCGGCAATAGCGGCGTGAAACGCACCGGTTTTAAATGGCAACAAACCACGTCCACGGCTACGCGTGCCTTCAGGGAACATCCAAATAGAAAGCTTATCACGGTTAATGCGTTCAGCCAGTTGAGTCATTGTGCTATGTGCTTTGGAACGGTTATCACGATCTAAAAAAATGTTACCCGATGCCCAATATAAAATGCCAAAGAACGGGATCCAAATCAGGCTTTTTTTCCCGACACTCACGGTGCGCGGCATCACCATATAAGAAATGGTAACCATATCGTAGTTATTTTGGTGATTACCAATGTAAATGCACGGCCCGATATTTTCCGCATTGGCGGGGAAACGATGTTCCACTTGCAAACCGAAAAGGGGATACAAACGCCCGAACCAACGTGCCACATCGCCCACGTTACTTGGATTTCTGAAACGAATGAGAGAATAAATCGTGCCGAGTAAACAAATTAAAATACAGCACAGCATAACCACAATAATGCGAAGAAGTTTTAGCATAAACACATACCCTGAAAAAAATTTGCACAAGTATAGCGAAAATCCGCAAATATTTGTATCAATCCGCTAAAAAAATGCTAGGCTATCAAGCAATTTCCTTCTTCTCAAAGATATTCAACAATGGCAAAGACCTATTTTATTGCAGATTTACATTTAAGCGAAAATCGCCCAGATTTAACCGCACTTTTTGTGGATTTTATGCAAAATCAAGCCAAAGATGCGGAAAGTTTGTATATTTTAGGCGATCTTTTTGATTTTTGGATTGGTGATGATGAGCATTCCCCTTTGATCGATTTGGTGAAACAGCAAATTCGCCACTTAACGGAAAAAGGCGTGAAATGCTATTTTATGCACGGCAATCGCGATTTTCTTATCGGCAAAAAATTTGCCCAATCTTGCGGTTTAACGCTGCTGCCAACTTATCAAGTGATTGATTTATACGGCACGCCTACCTTGCTTTGCCACGGCGACACCCTTTGCATTGATGATGTGGCTTATCAACGTTATCGTAAAAAAGTGCATCAAAAATGGCGCCAATGGCTTTTTTTACATTTGCCTTTAAAAGTGCGGTTAAAAATTGCCGAAAAAATTCGCGCTAAAAGCAAACAGGATAAGCAATATAAATCCAATCAAATTATGGACGTGAATGCGGATTTCGTGCGGCAAATAATGCAAAAATTTAACGTACCACAGCTGATCCACGGACATACGCATCGGCAAAACTTGCATAAAATCCCACCGCACTTAACGAATTGTATTGGGCGATTGGGGCGAAACCTCTTCTGTGCTAGAAGTCTCGCCGCAGGGAATGCGATTTATTAATCACTCGTTACAGAAATCAGTGAGTGATGATTTGGAATCACCACCGCTGGATCATCAGGTGCGGTGATTTTTTCATTTTTTCTTGCAAATCGTAATCTGGCTGTGGCGTATCATCGAAAAGATCCGCATTGGGGTCAATGTTAGCGTTACGAATGCCAATCCAATTCGCCAAGCCTTCTGTGAAATTCAAGCCTGATTTTGATACCTTTTTCTCGTGACGCTGCTGATCATCACTGGAAATTTTAAACAACGGAATATCGTAATGGCGTTTACTTTTTCCGCTGCTATTGTGAATAGCGATATAGTTATCGCTAATTTGATGAGCTAAGCCGTGATCAGAAAAATAAATCATCGAAAAAGTGCGGTGGTTTTCTGATTTTTGACCAGAGCCTGATAAATTTTACTCAGCACTTCATCGGTTTTTTTGATCGAACTGATGTAGCAATTCACGTCCTGATATTTTTTAGCAATTTGATTTTCATCGAAAATTTTCTTGTAATCGGTAACGCGTTCGCAAACCAACGGGTGCGAGCCATATAAATGCACCACAATAAAACGCTTGCCTGTGGCTGGGGCTTGAATCAGTTGATCAAATCGGTTTAATAAGTTGAAATCGCTCACATCATTACTAATGGAATCGCCCGCGCGTAAAAAGATTTTTTCATCGCTTTTATTGGCAATGGCAGAAATTGGCGTGTCGTATTGCCCTAAATAACCCTGATTGGAAAGCCAATAGGTTTTGATTCCTGCGGATTTAATTAAGTCAATGAAATTTAAGCGATAATTCCCTTCCCAAGTTTGCTTGTTAGGCTTGGTAAGCATTAATTTAAGCGAAGCGATGGTGTTTGTGCCGCCTGCGGTTAGGCCGTCAATTAACGTGCCTTTAGCCGTGGAAAGAAAAGGCGTGTTGGCAACAGGGTAGCCGTAAGCGTGGTGATAATCTTTTCTCGCGCTTTCGCCGATAACTAAAATGTAATCATCATAATGGGAACGGCTATCCAGTTGGCTTTCGCCCCATTCACTCGGCACATCAAAGCGGTTGAGTAAGCGTAATTCTTCGATCACTTTTTCCCCTGCTAAATAGCTTTCTTGCAGCGGTTGAAAGGGAATATTGCCCCAAAGTGCATTAACAAAAATGAGCGCCAATAGCCCCTTATTTTTATAAAAAGCCAAGTGGAATTTTTGACTTAACCTGCGATAAAGCAGCGCACCGCCAAGAATTACAGGGGGATAACCATAATCAAGCAGGGGGATTTGAGCGAAAAATTCTTTGCCTTCTTGTAAATCTGTGGCGAAAACAGAGGCGATATATTGATAAGACGGCGCGCCAAAATTTACCCCAATGGGCGCATAACACGCATAGATAAATAAAATAGGTAATGCAATGAAATAAAAGAGTTTTTTCGAGCTAGAAAAAATAATAATGAAAGACATAAAAAGGCTGATCTGCTGCCAACTAGGTTGCGCAAAATAGCCCGAACCCTGTAGTGCCAACAGGCTGATAATATAAAGTAGCGCAAAACACACCGCACTTACTAGCAATGATGAAAGATGAAATGTTCCTTTTTTGTTCTTTTCTGCCACAACATTGTTCCTTATTTTTTAGTTCGCTTCATTTTACTGAATTTTTTTCATTGGTTCTATGCGATTTTTGCTTTGAACTATTTTCACTGCAAAGATGTTGCTCTATAATATGCAGAATTTTGTACCCAACTTTTGTGAGGAAAAAATGAGCAAACCCGTATATAAAAGAATCCTGCTTAAATTAAGCGGTGAAGCTTTACAAGGTGATGAAGGTTTTGGAATTGATCCTTCAATTTTAGACAGAATGGCGCTCGAAATTAAAGAATTACTAGAAATGGGCGTAGAAGTCGGGGTTGTGTTAGGTGGCGGAAATTTATTCCGTGGCGCAAAACTGGCTAAGGCGGGAATGAACCGCGTGGTAGGCGATCATATGGGTATGCTTGCCACCGTAATGAACGGTTTGGCAATGCGTGATGCCTTACACCGCGCAGATGTAAATGCAAAATTAATGTCCGCTTTCCAGTTAAACGGTATTTGCGATACCTATAACTGGTCTGAAGCAATCAAAATGTTGCGTGAAGGGCGCGTGGTGATTTTCTCTGCGGGAACAGGTAGCCCATTCTTTACCACCGATTCAGCAGCGTGCTTGCGTGGGATTGAAATTGAAGCTGATGTTGTGCTTAAAGCCACAAAAGTGGACGGTGTGTATGATTGCGATCCTGCTAAAAATCCAGATGCAGTATTGTATGAAAAACTCACTTATGCCGATGTGATTGACAAAGAATTGCAAGTAATGGACTTAGCCGCCTTTACTTTAGCACGCGATCACGGAATGCCAATTCGTGTGTTCAATATGAGCAAACCTGGTGCATTACGCAAAGTGGTTTTAGGTGAGCGTGAAGGCACGCTAATTTGTAACTAATTGATTAAACTTAAATAAAAGGAATATTTGTGATTAACGAAATTAAACAAGATGCGCAGTTGCGTATGGAAAAAAGCCTTGAAACATTCAAGCATCATATTGCCAAAGTAAGAACAGGGCGCGCGCAGCCAAGCTTACTGGACGGTATTCAAGTGGAATACTATGGCGCATTAACCCCATTGCGCCAATTAGCCAACGTAGTGGCTGAAGATGCGCGTACTTTGGCAGTAACCGTGTTTGATCGTAGCTTAATCGGTGCGGTGGAAAAAGCCATTTTAACCTCTGATTTAGGCTTAAACCCATCATCAGCTGGCACAACCATTCGTGTACCACTTCCACCATTAACAGAAGAGCGTCGTCGTGATCTTATCAAGATCGTGAAAGGCGAAGCCGAGCAAGGCAAAGTGGCAGTGCGTAATGTGCGCCGTGATGCGAACGATCAAATCAAAGCGTT
>NZ_PQVI01000125.1 GCF_002921145.1 Avibacterium endocarditidis | reverse complement strand
AAATCTTTGCAAGTGTTTTTTGACAAGTTTTTACAAAAATTTTAAAAAGCCTAAATTTTAGGCTGTACACCTTAAATAATGAGAATACTTATAAAAAACTCAACTTTCACCACCTTTCCAAAGCCTGTTGATCACTTTCTCGATGTTCGACCCAACGCTCGCCCTTTTCTGTCTGTTCTTTTTTCCAAAACGGCGCTTTGCTTTTGAGAAAATCCATAATAAATTCATTGGCTTGATAAGCTTCACCACGATGAGGGGAACTCACTGCGACTAGCACAATTTCATCGCCCGTATGCAGTAAGCCCACGCGGTGAATTACCGCAACGCGTAATAAATTCCAACGCGTGCAAGCCTCATCAACAATTTCACGCAAGGCTTTTTCTGTCATCGCAGGATAATGTTCTAAAAATAAACTGGATACACTATCGCCCAAATTCATTTCGCGCACTTTTCCCACGAAAATCACGGCAGCGCCGACACTATTTGGTGCGGAAACCCAACGATAAACCGCATTTTGATCAAAATTGGCAGTTTGTACCGCAATTTGAATTTCAGCCATTTTAGCCTCCTGTAACAGGTGGGAAAAAGGCAATTTCATCGCCATTTTGCACCGCACTTTCAAGACTAGCCAAGGTTTGATTAATGGCAACCAAAAGCTTTTCTTTATCTAACGCTAACGCCCATTTCTCACCTTTGGCGCTCAAATGTTGGCGTAGTGCTTCTGCATTGGTAAATTGGCCCGAGATTTCAATTTCATCAACCCCAATCAGCTCTCGTGTTTGGGCAAAAAATAATACTTTAATCATTCAGTTTTCCTGCTAAAAAATGGCCATATTTTCCACCGCACTTTTCTAAAAGGCGAATATGCTCAATCACAATATCTTTCTGCACCGCCTTGCACATATCATAAATCGTTAAGGCAGCCACGCTTGCAGCGGTAAGTGCTTCCATTTCCACGCCTGTTTTGCCTGTTAATTTGCATAGACTTTCAATACGCACTTGATTGCTTTCAGGCAGGGCAGTTAAGGATACTTCCACTTTTGAAAGCAATAATGGGTGGCATAAGGGAATTAAATCCCAAGTGCGTTTTGCCGCCTGAATGCCAGCAATACGCGCTGTGGCAAACACATCACCTTTGTGGTGTTGCCCTGATAAAATCATTTGCAAAGTAGATTGTGACATTGTAACCAGTGCTTCTGCTCTTGCTTCACGCACGGTTTCTTGCTTACCCGAAACGTCCACCATATTGGCTTCGCCATTATTATTAATATGAGTAAATGTGGTCATTATAATTCCTTGATTAACCGCCAATGCTGGCAAGATGATTACGCACGCCGCTATCACCATTATGTAAAAAGTGATGTTCTCGCTTACCCTGTAACGCAGAGAAAATTCGCGATTCTAAAAGAGATTGCTGATTATCCGCTTGTAACAAATCTCGCAATTCGATACCTTCTTCACCAAACAAACAAAGATGAAGTTTGCCCTTGGCTGAAACTCGCAGACGATTACAACTGGCGCAGAAGTTTTTTTCATAAGGCATAATTAAGCCAATTTCACCTTGATAATCTGGGTGTTTAAACACTTTAGCTGGGCCGTCTAAATAACCGCGCTGTTGCAATTGCCAACCTGAAGCCAGTAATTTTTCTGCTAAAATTTGCCCTGATAGATGATAACGTTGGAAAAACTGATCCATTTCACCTGTCTGCATTAACTCAATAAAACGCATTTGAATCGGGCGATGTTTTATCCAATCTAAAAAGCCTGAAAATTCCTGATCATTGAGATTTTTCATCAGCACCGCATTAACTTTAACTTTCTGATACCCCACTTCAAAGGCACGATCAATACCCTGCATAATTTCAGCAAACTTATCCACGCCAGTAATACGCTGAAAGATCTTCGCATCAAGGCTATCCACACTCACATTAACGGACGTAATCCCCGCTTGTTTCCACGCGGCAATGTCTTTCGCCATACGGTAACCATTGGTGGTCAGAGCAATTTGTTTGATGCCTTCAATTTGCTGAATCTTTTCAACAATAGAAAGAAAATCCTTGCGCAAGGTTGGCTCGCCACCCGTGATACGAATTTTTTCCGTACCAAGATGGGCAAAAGCACGCACTAGGCGGACTATTTCACTTTGAGTAAGAAAGCTCGGTTTATTGGCCTCTGGCTGATAACCATTGGGTAAACAATAGTTACAGCGGAAATTGCACATATCCGTAATGGACAGTCGCAAATAATAATATTGGCGGGCAAACCCATCAATAAGACGCGTTTCCCCCACCTGTTTTACAGGAATTTGTATAGGAATGCTTTGCATTAGACACCTTTCTAAAATGGAGAGGATAAGCCGTTTCCAACGTATCCCTGAGCAATACAAAATGCATTGCTGGCATTGCCACCCTATTTTGCAATCAACAAAACGTAGGTGAACAAGCTCGGAGTTATGCGAAAATTTTCCCTATTCTAAGGGCTTAACAACAATTTATCCATACCTAGAATGGGATCTATATCAAAAAAATGCCATATTTTACTTATAAATCAATTGTATAAAATGCTATATAACGAAAATTCACAAAATTTCTACCGCACTTTTAAACAAATTTGTTTATACTTACCCCTAATTCTCTTATAACGCTCACATTTTAAAGGAAAAACAATGAGTGATTTAACACCGCACAGTCGGCACGAAAATTTAGATAAGATAAATCACATTGTAGCTATTGGCGGCGGACACGGACTTGGCCGCGTGATGTCTGCACTCAGTTTTATGAAAGAACGCTTAACGGGCATTGTTACCACCACTGACAACGGTAGTTCCACAGGCAGAATTCGGAAACAACAAGGTGGCATTGCGTGGGGTGATTTACGCAATTGTCTTAACCAAATTATCACTGAACCTAGCACCGCTTCTGCACTGTTTGAATACCGTTTTTCCGCCAATAGTGGAGAACTTGCGGGGCATAATCTTGGCAATTTAATGCTAAAAGCCTTAGAAAATATGCAAATTCGTCCTACCGAAGGGGTGAATTTAATCCGTGATTTACTGCGCGTGAAATCTTTTATTGTACCGATGTCAGAAAGTGCGGTGCATCTTGCTGCTTCCTTGCCTTCTGGCTCTAGCGTGGTAGGTGAAGTGGAAATTGATGAGCTGAGCGAACTGCCTAACTCTATTTTCCTTGTTCCCCTTGTCAGCGCCACGCCTGAAGCCATTTGCGCTATTCAACAAGCTGAAGTGATTTTATTTGGCCCAGGCAGTTTTCTCACTAGCATAATGCCACCGATTTTGCTCCCTGAAATTATCGAAGCATTAAAAAACAGCCAAGCGAAAAAAATTTTCATCGACAATCTTGGGGTTGAACATAGCCCGTCCGCAGCGCTTTCTTTACAAGATCGAATAAATTGGATTAACGAAACCGTTGGGAAAAAGATTATTGATGGCGCGATCGTACAAAACGGTTTAATGCCAGAAAATAGCGATCCGCAGTTAAAAATTATTGCCAGACGTTTGCGTGCTGACGACATCAGCTACCGCCACGATCGCACCTTATTGTGCAAAGCGATTGATGATTTGATTGAGGAACTAGATAAGTAAATAAAAAATAGGGCTAAATTCAGCCCTGTTTTTTTCATATAACCTATTGATTAGATTATTTATTTATAAGTGTTAAAAATTCTTTCCTAGTTTCACGATCATCAAGGAACACCCCACCAAATGCAGAGGTTACCGTGTAACTATTTGTGTCCTTAATTCCGCGGCATTTCACACAAAAATGGGTGGCTTTTACATAAACCGCCACATTTTCTGTTTCTAAAATTGTTTGGAATGCGAGCAAAATTTGTTCTGTTAAACGCTCTTGCACCTGTGGGCGTTGGGCAAAAAATGCCACTACGCGATTGATTTTTGATAACCCGATCACCCATTTTTTCGGATAATAAGCCACCGACACCATGCCATCGATAGTCACAAAATGATGCTCGCAAGTGCTGGTTAAAGTTACATCATTCACCAACACCATTTCGCTCACTTTCATTCGATTTTCAATATTGGTGATTTTCGGGAAGTTGGCATAATCTAGCCCACTAAAAATTTCATCAACGAACATTTTCGCCAAACGAACTGGCGTTTCCTCAAGGCTATCATCACGCAAATCCAGACCGATCAATTTCATCACTTCACGCATATGCTGCTCAATGCCTTCACGGCGCTGTGATTTTGTCAGTTGCGTATCCACCATTGGGGTTTCAATCCCTTTACTCACCAATGCCTGACGGACTTTCTCCGCCTCTGGGGAAATCTTGTTCATTCACTACTCTCCAAATTTCAAATTGGGCTATTCTATCAGACAATAAAACAATAATAAAATGAGAAAGATAGCGGTTCAGTATGAAAATTTCTATAAAAATCACCGCACTTTCTTGTAGAATAGAATGCAATTCTTGATTGAAAAAGGACAATTTATGTTAAGCATTGAACAAGCTTTGAATGAAATGTTGGCACAGCTTCCTGCGCCGCAACAAACGGAAACTTTGCCGCTTTCGCAAGCCAGCCAGCGCATTTGTGCGGCGGATATTATCTCTCCAATTAACGTGCCATCTTTTGATAATTCTGCGATGGACGGCTATGCGGTGCGTCTTGCAGATCTTGCCCAATCACGCACACTCTGCGTGGCTGGCAAAGCTTTTGCAGGCAATCCTTTTAATGGCGAATGGTTGCCACAAAGTGCGGTGCGAATTATGACTGGTGCGATGATCCCAGCTGGCGCAGACGCAGTAGTAATGCAAGAAAATGTGCAACTTAATGAAGACGGCACGGTTACTTTCAACGAAATGCCAACATTGGGGCAAAATATTCGCCGAGCCGGTGAAGATGTTAAACAAGGGGACGTAGTGCTAAAAACAGGTGAAAAACTCACCACACTTCCCTTGCCGTTGCTTGCTTCCTTAGGCATTGCTGAAGTGCCTGTATTTCCACGTTTGAAAGTAGCGATTTTATCCACTGGCGATGAATTAGTTCCTGTTGGCGAGCCATTGAGCAGCGGTAAAATTTACGATACCAATCGCTTTACTGTGAAATTATTATTGGAAAAATTGCCTTGCGAAATTTTAGACTTCGGCATTCTGCCTGATGATGAAGCGCTATTTGAAACAGCCTTTTTGCAAGCGCAAGAACAGGCAGATTTAGTGATCACCAGCGGTGGCGTGTCAGTGGGTGAAGCGGATTTCACCAAGACGATTTTAGAAAAACTAGGGACGGTTAATTTCTGGAAAATTGCAATGAAACCGGGGAAACCTTTTGCGTTTGGTAAATTAGAAAAGGCGTGGTTCTGCGGCTTGCCGGGCAATCCTGTGTCCGCCTTGGTTACCTTTTATCAATTAGTGCAGCCTGCCATTGCCAAGCTCAGTGGTTACAGCCAATGGCAAGCGCCACAACAGCTTAAGGCAATCGTAAGTGAGAATCTGAAAAAAGGCGTGGGTCGCAAAGATTTCCAACGCGGTTTTTATTGGGTCAATGCGCAAGGACAACTTGAAGTAAGAGCCGTGGGTTTCCAAGGTTCTCATCTCTTTAGTGCTTTCATTGAAAGCAACTGTTTTATTGTATTAGAAGCAGAACGTGGCAACGTGCAAGCAGGTGAAATGGTGACCATTGAACCTTTCAATGAATTATTGGGTTAATGAATTATTAGGCTGATTATGATCGAACTCACTGCTGAAGAAGAACTACGCTACAACCGCCAAATTGTGCTGAAAGCCATTGATTTTGACGGGCAAGAAACACTGAAAGACAGCACAATGCTGATAATGGGCTTGGGCGGTTTAGGCTGTGCGGCGAGCCAATATTTAGCCGTGGCAGGCGTTGGCAAATTGATTTTAGTGGATTTTGATACCGTTTCTTTGTCTAACTTACAGCGCCAAGTGTTGCACGATGATAGCCGTCTGGCAATGCCCAAAGTGGAATCCGCCAAGCTCAGTTTACAGCGTTTAAATCCGCACGTTAAGCTGGAAACCATCAATCAACAATTAGATGATGATGCCCTACTCGCATTATTGCAAGGCGTTGATGTGGTGCTAGATTGTACCGATAATGTGGAAACGCGCAATCAGCTAGATCGTTGTTGTGAGCAAAGCAAAACACCGCTGGTTTCTGGTGCGGCAATCCGTATGGAAGGGCAAATTTCTGTGTTCACTTATGAAGAAAACACACCCACTTACCGCCAGCTTAGCCAGCTTTTTGGTAATGCGCCATTAAGCTGTGTGGAAACAGGGGTGCTTGCGCCAATGGTGGGAATAGTGGGATCAATGCAAGCCCTTGAAGCGATCAAAGTGCGGTTGAAAATAGGTGAGAATTTATGTGGGCGATTATTGCTCATTGACGGCTTCACAATGAAAATTCGGGAAATTAAAATCCCCGTTTAGCCTAAATCAGCGAAATAAAGCGGCATTAATTGCCGCTTATTTTTTCTCTTTTTTCTGTCATTTGTTCTCTATCGCTTCGCTTGTTCGAACTTAGATGATTTCTTAAGATGAACGCGCTAAAATTAACACGCGCGTGAAAAGCTGTTTAAACAAACGTGGAATGGACGCAACCCCACGCTGTTTTATCTCATTGGATAATGCCACCGCAAGATCGGGCTTTGATGTGCGTTGTATAGCACGTTGAATGATGCGATGAACCAAATATTTCTGCGAATGATCTTGCCAGCGTGCCAATCGAATAAAAGTTTGTTCAAAACCAGCATAATAGAAAAAATGCTCAATGTCTTTTTTCGGCAAATACGTGAGCCGCATTGCTGACTGTTCCTTATCATTGAGCAGACTTTTCGCCGTTGCAGAATATTTTTTGCCAGCTTCATCGCCATCAGTCAGCACATACCACTCAATTCCCATTGCTTTGGCATAATGAATCAAAGGGCGCAAGCCACACTGGGCAAATTCCACGATCCTGATGCCTTCCATCGCAAGATCAATACCAAGTAATTCTGCCAATTCAGTTAAAATCCAAACTTCCGTTTCGCCCTCCACCAACAGCCACATTCGAGAAAATAATGCAAGGCTACGATTATGCCGAATATGAAAGCTCAAACGGCGTAATTCTTCTTTATTTAATTGATGTGCAAGCTGAAAGGCTTCGGTGCGCTCTGTATTTCTTACTAAACGACAAATGGATTGTAAAGGAATTTGTGAAAGCAATTCTACGGAATTCGTGGTGGTGATGCGTTGGATCGGCAAATAACTGACCAACTCCCAAATGATCGCCACCATTCTTGGGTGCAGGCGAGCATCGGGATCTTCAAATAAAATAATCGGCCGCAAGCTATGAAAATCGCGTAATTCATCGGCGGAAACAAATAATTGGGTTAATTGTTGGAATAAAATATGACGTAATGAATGATGCTGTTTTTCTCGCAATTTTAGGCAAAGAGATTTCACATCATTCCAAAGTGCGGTGGTATCTTGCATTAATTCTGCCGCCATCGCACGATTGAGAAAATAATGTTGCAGCAAGTGCAGTGTGGATTGAATTTCACGATTGACTTTCGAATCATCTAACAAAGGCAACGCTGAAAAATGTTGATGCTTGGCCGATGAATTCAACCTTGCATCACGAAAACGGTAAACAGGGTGCTGTGCAATTAACGCCATTGCCATTTGCTCAGGATTTTCCAGCTTAAGCACATTCCCTTCGCCATCTAAAAAATGATAGGTGGTGATAATCTCAGCCCCTTGCATTTCCCCTGTAATCTGAAAATAAATTTTGGCATAGGGTTCATCATCAAAAATAGCCAATTGGTTATAAGGAAAATGCGTTAAGGATTTAGCTTCACGATGAACACTAAAGGTAAAGAAAAGGGTGATTTCTTTCGCCGTAAAGGCATTATTTTCGTCCTGATAAAAATCCGTTGCTTGGAATTGATAAAGGCGCTTCTCATCATTAAAAATTAAGCTCAACGCCGCCAATAAACTGGATTTCCCCCAGGCATTTTCACCAATCAACACCATATTCGGTTGCAAGGTAAATGAAAGGCGGTTTATGCCACGAAATCCTACAATATCTAATTGACGCAAATACATCACCGCTCCTTCTATCCTTGGTTTACTTGGTATTTTCAGTTCACTTGCGTAAAATAGCACAATAATTTCATCATTTTAAGGAAAAAACTGTGTTTGAAGGGTTACTTATCGTCCTTGGCCCAATGTGTTTAGGGTATTTTTTTAAGACAAAAAACACCGCACTT
>NZ_PQVI01000124.1 GCF_002921145.1 Avibacterium endocarditidis | reverse complement strand
TGGGTGTACGGCGATGCCGAGGTGTTACGGCGATGCTGAGGTGTTCGGCGATGCTGAGGTGTACGGCAATGCCAAGGTGTACGGCAATGCCAAGGTGTACGGCGATGCCTGGGTGTGCAGTAATGCCAAGGTGTGCGAGAGATCTGGTATTGTCTGGTTTTCGAACGTGGGCACGGAGTACGGTACATTAACCATATTTAAAACTGAACAAGGAGTATTGTGGGCTACTAGAGGCTGTTTTAGTGGCTCTGTTGAGGAGTTTTTGAAAAAATCCGCGGAAGTTCACGATGAAAAAACAAAAAGAGAATATCAGCTCTTGATTGAAGTCGCTAAATCAAGGTTGAACAACTAATACGCCCACACGGAAGGCGTTAAACCCCGTGCAGACATACTCCTAAGGTTGCCCACTGTAACAGGTGGGCTTTTTTATGAAGGAAACAAAAATGCCAACACGAAAATTCAAAACTCCCGTAGGAGACTATCTAAGAAGTAAATTAGGCAATCACTTTATAGCTAATTATTACATCTCAGCATTGGGCGTTATCGTAAACCATTACCATAATAACGCTCTTCATATTTTCACCTTTTTCAATCTCACCCAGTATGGACTAGATGAGATTAATCAACGATTGCCCACCGTTAAATTTAACAACGAAATTGTCACTTCGGGAAGAAAAATACTCAACTTTGAGACAGATAAGGAAAATAAAGATCACGTTGAGCTTTTGGCTTATAAATTAACGCAATTGTAATTTATTGGGAGTAAAAAAATGAACGCACTGATCAAACATACCTTACAAACCCTACTCATTTTATTTGTCGTTATCTCTGCTCTGAGCCTTGCAGAGGCTTACGCCCAAAGCGTTGAAGAACACTATACCGCTCAAGGCTTTAGCCAAGAACAAATCACAGAAATGCAACTCCAGGCAAGCCCAGAATGGAAAAAAGAACACGGCGATTTACAACCAAACCTAACCGCCGAAAGCGAAAAATATCTACAAAATTACACCGCACTTTTGCAGGAGAAAATCAATGAGTAAAGCCAACCTCGCTTATGAAGTAGGCATTTATGCCAACGACGGTGGATTTCGTGGCTACATCGCCAATCTCAAAACGAATTTAAATATTTATCGTACGCCTGTTTGCCATTCGCCCCAAATGGCAAAAGAAACACGTGAGTTTAAAGAGAAAATACAGACGTGCAAACAGCAAGGAATAATGCTCTTTTTTGAAGAATCTTTCAGAAATGAGGTAACACAATGAAACGCCGCGGATTTTTAAGTGCTTGGCAATGCGATAGCGACCAAGACTATTATGAGCAATTTGAGCAACAAGACGAAGATAAAATCGATCCTGATGATAGCGATAACTTCGAGCCTTGCGATGATGATTGCGATTATTGGAAAAGTAACTGTTACGGGAGAGGATAAATGGAAAACCAAAAATTTGAGTTAATTATTAGCACTGAAAGCAAAGTGCTTGCTTGCAATATTACCGACTTTGAAAAGCAAGCAGATCAATTTTTATCAACGCTCACACAAACATTTGAGACGGATAATGATTTTGCTCAAGCAAAAGAAGAAGTGAAATTACTGAAAGAGCTAGAGGATAAAACGCGCACGGCAATTAAAAATGCACAGCAAGGCAATATTAACAAATTGCTTGAACAAGCCCAAGACATTGCCGAACGTTTCCGCCAAGCGCGCTTAGAACGTGAAAAACTGGTGAACACCAAAGAAGAAGAGATCAAAGCAAACATTGTCAATGGTGCTTTTGAGCGAATTTCAGTGATCAAATCAGGTTTTGAAAGCGATGTGTGCATTGCCCTTGAACAGGTTATTCCAAAAGCCACTGTTAAAAAACGCTTAGAAGAAGCTACTAAACGCCGTAGCCTCCTTGCTACGCTCATCAAAGCCGTGAACGCAGAAGAAACCCTTATCGCGGCAGAAATTGCAGCAGAAGCCGCACGACTTTCTGCGCGTCGCAAGCTAATCCCTATCTCTTATGAGTATCTCTTTAAGGATTGGCTCAATCTGATTACTGGCGATGACGAGCTTGAACCACTCATTCAAGCACGCATTGCCGATGAACAAAAACGCGAAGCGGAAATAAAAGTGAAAGCGGAACAAGAAGCAAAAGCGCGCGCAGAAGCGGAAGCAAACCTTAACGCCTTACAAACCACAACGAAAAAACAGAAACCAATGAAAACACCGCGCATATTGAACCGCAAACGCCAACGCAAGAAATGCTACCTGCGGCAACGCAATTTATCCTCAAAATCCCAGCTCAAGAAATTCCTTTCACAGGAACACTTGAGCAATTAAGAGAACATTTTGCCCCAGTGAAAGCGTTGGGTATTACGGCAACGATTGTTAAACAATAAGGATTATACGATGACAACAGCACTTCAAACACTCACTCAAAAACTCGCTGAACGCTTTGAAATGGGCAGTAGCGAAAATCTACTACAAACCCTAATGGCAACTGCCTTTCGTGGGCAAAATGTAAGCCCCGACCAAATGACCGCCCTACTGGTTGTTGCTAACCAACACGGCTTAAACCCTTGGACAAATGAAATCTACGCATTCCCAAATAACGGTGGCATTGTGCCGATTGTCGGCGTGGATGGTTGGTCTCGCATTATGAACGACCACCCACAATTTGACGGTATTGAATTTACCTTTAATGATGATAACAGTTGCACCTGTAATATCTACCGTAAAGACCGCACTCGCCCAACAACAGTTACGGAATATATGATCGAATGTAGCCGCAACACGCAACCGTGGAAATCGCACCCAAAACGAATGTTACGCCATAAAGCAATGATCCAATGCGCAAGGTTAGCTTTTGGCTTTACAGGTATTTACGACCAAGACGAAGCTGAACGCATTGTAGAAAATCAAAAAGAACCGTTAAATGTAACGCCAAAACCAACGGTCATTGACACCACTGCGACAAATATCATTCACGCCACGCCTGAAAAAGTAGCAGAAATTCGTCAGTTAATTGAACTCACTGGTACACCGCTTGAAAAAGTATTGGCATCAGCTGGAGTGAATGAATTAGAGCTGATAACGGCAGAACGTGCAGAAGGCGTATTGAAAAAATTAAATCTTACACTTGATAAACAAAATGCACAAAATCAAGCCAATAACGCAGATGAAGGAATCCCACTATGATAGACGGTTTGATCACCCTTGATTGTGAACAAGGCTCGGAAGAATGGCTAGCCGCACGGCTAGGCATTCCTACCGGCACGGGCATTAAAAATATTGTATCTAACAGCGGGCAAAAGTCCGCTAGCTGGTTGAGCTATCTTGCTGAACTGATTGCCGAAATCATTGAAGGCGCGAAGGAAAGCGTAAAAACCGCTGCAATGGAACGCGGCAATCAGCTTGAGCCACTGGCAAGAATGGCGTATGAGTTTGAAACAGGCAATGATGTTGTACAGGTTGGCGGTGTCTATCTCAATGCCGACAAAGAGCTAATGATTAGCCCCGATGGACTCATTCCCTCCCTTAGAAAAGGGCTTGAAATCAAGTGCCCCAAAATGAAAACCCATATCAAATATTTGCTCGAAGGTGGTGTGCCGAGTGAGTACGTTATTCAAGTGCAATCCGCCTTATGGGTGACAGGCTATGAGACGTGGGATTTTGTCAGTTATTGCCCTGAATATCAAAAACAGCCTTTTTATCTTTACACAGCACAACGTGATGAAATATTAATGAAGGCGTTTGTTTGATAAATATATTCCCGAATTTTTGATCGCACTTAGGGCATTAAAAGCCGAAAATTAATGGTTAGGAGGGAGGTATGAGACTCTACCACATCAGACAAATGGCACTCCAATTTATTACACGGAGCTTTTAAGAGTAAATCGGGGTTTATTGGTGTATTAAAGACTCAAAACAATGAATTTATACCTAGGATCTCGCTTAATGGTTCTGTTGTCAACTTCCCATCTTTCAAAGATGATATTTCCGCGGCGTTATTCATTGATGAAAAACGGGTAGAGCTATTAGGCAATGATTGTATTACTAACCAAAGCGCAGGATTAATTTATGGAGATTATACAGTGAAAAATATGAAAAAGGTGATTGATGAATATATTAAGGCAAACAAACTCGGGATTAGATTAGCGAATGTTGCCACAGTATTTCTGGAAGTCCTATGGAGCAATAGAACTCGGCAGGGACGCATTATTGATGCGGAGAAATCATTTAAGAACAGGAAGTGTGGTTCTATCCACTTAACCGATGACGAAACAAAGCTAATCCTCAACGATCTGCAAGAATTTGGATTGATTAGAATCACAAGTAACAAATACGGGCCGAAACTTTGGGTCGCAAAACTTGATCTAAAAAAAGAATTACGCCCAACATCCCCAATTACACCAACAACAAAGGAAAAAGATATGCAACAATTAGACAAGCTCTCCCCCGAAATGCTGGAAAACTTAGCTAAACAAGCGGCAGAATTAGCAAGAGCGAAAAAACAGGAAGCTGAAGAAAAGCACAATTTAAGAACCCTTCTTGATCCGTTAATCCTTAATGCGGTACAAGCGAAAGGAAAATATGAACGGCTCTTAAATGAACTCCTTGATACCTCAACAGAGCTTGATAATGCGCTGAATGCGTTGAAAGATGCGTTGAAATAATCCTAATTTAACTTGTCTAGCTTAGACAATCCTAGACGAAATCTAGACAGTTTTTTTAGACGATAGCCCTTATTTAAGGGCTTTTTTATGAGGGCGAAAAATGAAAAAACGTTTATGAAGTGCGGTTGAATAATTTTAGGGGCTGTCCTAGATAACTAGACTAAACTCCCTTTAACCAATTGTTTTAAAATAGAAATTTGACTTTTTATGTTGCTGTAATTAAAACGCCATTCACATTCCTTTAAATAAAGCTCAAAATGCGCTTTTGGGATACCATTAAATTTGCGTAAATGGCGTTTTGCTTGGCTCCAAAAATTCTCAATTCCGTTAATGTGGTTATGATTTTCAGCAAAATGTGTGCTGTGATTGATACGAAAATGACTAAATTCACTCACATCAAGCACGTCATAACTACGATAATTATCGGTGTAAACAATACTATCAGGCTTTACCTGCTCCCGAATAATGGGTAACAAGGTGGCAGATTGCGTATTTGGAACCGCAACGGTATAAACCTTGCCATTGCGCTTGAGAAGCCCGAATACCGCAATTTTCCCTGCCGCACCACGACCACGTTTGCCTTTGCGAGCACCGCCAAAATAACTTTCATCGGCTTCAATTTCACCTTCAAACATCTCTAAGTGAAGGCTGTTTTGATAGATGAGTTGGCGTAAACGATGAAAGTAATATGCGGCAGTCGTTTTGTTTACATTGACTAACTCTGCTGCTGTCCTTGCAGTAACACCTGCAACAAATAGCTCAATGAGTTTATTTTATTTGTGCTGACTTAGATGACTTTTTCTCATTGGTTCATTCTAACCTAAATAGATTTTTTAGTTGTTATCTAGGACAGCCCTAATTTTATTGACCTAGAGCTAAGCGCAAACTGGGAAATAGATTTTGGCTTCAAAGACTTTTCTGACTCTTTAAAAGAAGAAGGAATAAAAACGGTCGAGCAAGCCATTATCCATATTAATCAGTTTTGGGTGGACTCTCCCAATGAAGATGATGAATTTAATGAACATCTGAATTACTTTTTAAAATACGCAACAGTGAGAATCCACTATATCTACAACAATACTACGTTATGGGATGTTAATGACTTAACGCGACACCTATTTAGCAAAGAAGAAGGTTTTTGCGTTGGGAAATGCGGAATTGAATTAACTGATTTTTATGATGGATTTGAATTAAATGATGATTTATTAGAGGTGCACGAACAATGAACACAAACGAACTACTCAACGAACGAGAAAAAACGCACGGAGACTTTGTCAGCGGTGCAGAAACTTTTTATCACCTGATGAAGCCCATTATTGATAGCCAGCTATTTGAACGAAATAAAGTGGCGGCTTACGCAATGACAATGATACAAGCGAAAGTCACTCGAATTTGTAATGGCAATGAAAGTTTTCCTGACCACTGGGAAGACATTATTGGCTACGCGAGCCTTGCGCTCGGTAAGCAGTTTGAGCCATAGCAATCGGTAAGTGTGCCAGTTGTGGATTATATAAAGGCTCAAAATCTGACACCTAACCGCTAAATAGCGGTTTTTATTGCCTTATAGGAGAAAAAATGGGGAAAATCATTACTCATACCGTCACTGTCGATGTTGACGTTGATGTAGATATTGATCTTGATGATTTAGAACTTTCGGATTATATGCCAGATATAACCTTACAAGAGTTTTTCTATCACCGGTGTGGCAGCTTAAATTTTGTTGCTATTGAAGCAATGCGGGAGCTGCGAGCCTTGCAAGGTGAAAAAGCAAACCTTATGAAATTACTTGAAGAATTGACTGGTGTTTGTTTGTAGTAGAAAAGGAGAGAGTATGAAGCTATCAATATTTAAGCCACAAGAACCTGACTTAATTATGGGAGATGGTAAAAATATATTATTTTAGAAAATCACGCTCATTTGGTTGGGATATAGCCAGAGAAACAAGATACGGCTTGCCACTTGATGAAATAAAACAAGTGCACGCATATCAAATTAAATATCGTGATATTAGTCATAAAAATTTATTGATTGTGCCTATGGAGGATTGATTATGGAAATTGAAAAATTAGAGTGGAAACCGACTAATGAAGTACTAGGTGCATTTATTGTAGACAATGATGACCTTTATATACCATTCATAAAAGGTACGCATAATGGATATATTCTTCTAGGAATTTTGCACCCACTATATAAGTTAGATTATGTAGATATTAATAAGAAACTGTATCAAGAAGGTATAACTCTACCGCACGGAGAAATTACATTTGGTAAATATATCTTCAATTTTAAAGATGGATTTAGAGAAAACATACAGGAATTATTCTCAGAATTAGATAGTGTTAATTATTTAGTATTAGGTTTTGATACTTGTCATCTAGATGATAACTCAATTAAATGGGATAAAGAAACCGTAACACAAGAAACAATTAATTTCGCTAAAACTATGGCTGCGTATGACATACAAAGTTAATTTGGAAGATGAGTTTGATAAAGCAGTATTAAGTTTTATTAAGACCGTATATATCCAATCAAAATTTAACAAAGAAAGATTACTGGGTTTATTTTCAGAAGATGTAATAAAAGCAGTAATGACAACAGTAGATGAAACAAAAAGAGAGGTTAATTATGAAACCATTTGATTTAGAAAAAGCACTGGCAGGTGAGCCAGTTAAATTATGTGATGGAAGAAAGGCATATATACAAGGTACAGTGCCGAAAGGATACGATAGTGACTATGAATTGGTGGGGTATGCGATTAAAACTGATGGACGAGCCGTTGCTTCGTGTTGGACATTACAGGGACGGCACGACAAAAGGTGGAAAACAAGTATGGACATTGTAGGTATGTGGGAAGAGCCAAAGCCTAAACGTTTTATTAACGGTATCGAAGTACCTGAACCAGTAACGCTAGATACTCTTAAAGAAGGTAATGATTATTGGTATCCAATATTTAGTAATTCTAGCTACACCACTTCAGATCGATTTTATGCTAAATATGAAATAGACAAAAATCTAATTGAACAAGGTTTGGTCTTTGAAACTCAAGAAGGTGCTGAAGCTATGGCTAAAGCATTACTTAATTATAAAGTGGAATATAAAAATGAGTGATATGGGTGAAATGTTTAGAGAGCTACGCTCTGCTAGGCAAGAAAAACGCTTTAAAAACAAGATTAATGGTAAAGCATTATTAATCGGAAATAATATTCCATTTAAATCTTGCAGTGATACTCATATCCAAATCACTACTAAAAAAGGGGTGATTAATTATTACCCTTCCACTGGTTTATGGTTTTATAACAACAGTAAATATAGACAACGTGGTATAAAGAAATTAATTAAACATTATTTTGACACTAAATTGGGAGATTAAAGAATGCAAAAATTAAATTTAATTTTAGGTATTGCTACGACAGAATTTTGGCAACCATTACCAAGTCCACCTGAAAACTAACAAGCCACTGTAACAAGTGGCTTTTTTATTCATTAAACACAGGAGAAAACAATGAAAAAAATCACATTTAGCTTTAGCTCTTACTGCGACACTAAGCCTTTCCGCTTGCTCACCTTTTTCTGTAGATGAGGGAGAAATTGGCTTAGTAACCAAATATGGCGAAATTGTCGAAACAAAAACGGCAGGGCTGCATTGGCGTTCTTGGCTTGAAGATGACATCAAGTTTTCCACTCGTGAACAAAAAATCACACTCGGTTCGTTCAATGAGTCAGGCGATTTAACGGGCGGTATTTCTGCTTATACCAGAGATACGCAGACCGTAATAACGGCACTAGTAATTACCTATAAACTCACTGATCCTATTCTCGTGTATAAAAATTATCGCACGACCGACAATATGATTAATCAGTTGATTGAGCCACGCAGTCGTCAGGCGTTAGAAATCGTCTTTAGTGGCTATACGGCACAACGGGCGTTAGAAAATCGTGCCAAGCTCACTACCGATATTACCACGCAAATTCGTGAGGCGGTGAAAGGCTACCCCCTTGAAATTACCGCCGTGCAAACCGTGATCCAATTCAACAA
>NZ_PQVI01000123.1 GCF_002921145.1 Avibacterium endocarditidis | reverse complement strand
AAAATCTGACCGCACTTTATTTTGAAGGGCAAAACAATAGGCCGCTTGTCGCAGCCCATTGCGTGATTAGGCTTTTTTCAGAAACTCTGATTTTAATGAGAAACTTTGACCGTCAATTTTGCAATCGACATCGTGATCGCCATCAACTAAGCGAATGTTTTTGGCTTTTGTGCCTTTTTTCAACACAATAGATGAACCTTTCACTTTTAAATCTTTAATCAAAATCACACTATCGCCGTCTTGTAGTGGATTGCCGTTACTGTCTTTTACCACTTTTTCTTCTGTGTCATTTTCTTCCTCGCCAGACCACTCATAAGCACAGTCAGGGCAAACAAAATTTAAACCATCGTGATACACATATTCGCCTTGGCATTTTGGGCAGATTGTTTGTTCCATTTTTTCCTCTTATATAAATTTCAATATAAACAATCAGTTATGTTTTTTTCTGATTGAATAACTGGGATGAGAGCGAAGTATAACAAACAAATCTCTTTCGCTGTAATGATTTTTAAGATGTCAGAAAGGGGAATTTTCGCTAAACTAAGGGCTTTTTAGCGAGGAACAAAATGAAAAAAACAGTTTTATTACTTGGGCTTAGCGCATTATTAAGCAGTGCTCATAGTCAGGCACACAATCTGCAACTGAATGCAACGCTCCCTGCGGTAAGCGTAGCGGATAAAGGCGAGCTTGTGGTGAAAAATCAAGAGGTGAGTGCAAAACCTTGGCAATCTGCCCAGCTTAAAGGTAAGGTTCGAGTGTTGCAGCATATTGCAGGGCGAAGCGCAGTAAAAGAAAAAAATTTAGCTTTAATGGACGCAATTAAAGCGCAACATTTTAATGGCACGCAATATCAAACCACAAATATTATCAACGCAGATGATGCAATTTTTGGTACGGGCGCTTTTGTGCGGAGCAGCGCCGAAAAAGCGAAAAAAGAAAATGCCCATAGTCAAATTGTGCTGGATAATCAAAGTGCGGTAGAAAAATGCGTGGAAATTAAAAGAGAAAGAAAGTTTGATCGTGGTGTTGGATAAAAATGGCAAAGTGAAGTTTGTTCACGAGGGGAAACTTTCTTCTGCACAGATTGATGAAGTATTGAGTTTAGTCAACAGTCTGTTGAAAAATCAGTAATCATTTTGAAAAAATAGCCGATTAATCGGCTATTTTCATAGAGTTAATGCGGTTTTCGGCAAGTATTTATTTTCTGTAAAAGTTGCTGAACTTCAGGATCATTAAAAATTTCTGTAACATTCTGGCTTAAGCGTCTTCGCCAGTTAGGATATTGGGTGCTTGTTCCCGGAATATTTACGGGATCAGACATATTTATCCAATCTTCAGGTTGAAGCCCTAGCAAAGCACTTTCCACCTGCCCCACATAGGTTTGTAGTTGATGATTAAATTTTTACTAATTGGGGAGGATAAATCTTTTGGCTGATCAGGATCAACTCCCGCCTCTGTTAGACGAGCTAAAATTTTGGCTTTAGCTTCCTGACGTTGTTGTTGCAATATCGCCAAAATTTTTTCATTTGGATAAATGCCATAACGCTGTCCAAGTTCAAAATCATAGCCTCGCCAATAACCATCAATAGTTGGCAGATCGTGCGTACTTAAGGTTGTCATTGCCTGATAAGGATAATCGGCTAAATCTCGGCTTTTTCCTTGTTCATCAAATTCAAAATAAAATACTTTATAAGATAAAATCCCCGCGTTTTTGAGTTTACTCACGATGGCTTTCGGAACTGTACCCAGATCTTCCCCGATAATAAGTGCTTTGTGTCGATGGCTTTCTAAGGCAAGAATGGCGATCAGATCATCAACAGGATAACGAATATATGCTCCATCTTGTGCTTGTCCATTCTTAGGAATCCACCACAGTCGTAGCAGTGACATAATATGATCGATACGCAGTGCACCACAATGATTCAAATTTGATTGTACGAGATCAATAAAGGGTTGATAGGCTCGCTGCTGCAAAATATGTGGATTGAGCGGCGATAAGCCCCAGTTTTGCCCTTGTGGCGCTAAAATATCAGGAGGTGCGCCAATGCTGGCTTTTAAGCAATAAAGTTGCTTATCACACCAAGTTTCTGCGCCTTGATCGGAAACGCCAACAGCGAGATCTCGATAAAGCCCGATAGGCATTTTAAGGTTTTGCAGAGTTCATCGCATTCTTTGAGCTGAGTTTCCGCAATAAATTGTAACCACGCATAAAAGCGAATATCTGCTTGGTGGGTTTGCTGGAAGTGTGCGACCGTTTCGCTATGATAATCCTGATATTGCGTAGCCCAATAATTCCAACCCCATTGTTCAGGGAATTGCTCACTGAGATGTTGATGAAGTGCATCAAAAGTGGCTTGAATAATGAGGCTTTCCCCTTTTTGTTGGAGGAATTGCTCAAAATCAGCTTGGCGATCAGAATTTGCCTGTTGTTGGAAAAAAGAGAAAGCAAGTCGTAGCCCTTCGAGTTTTAATGCCATGACTTCTCTGTACTGAATATGGCTTGCTGTGCGTAATTTTTCTAAAGTTTGTTGAATTTGTGGCTGCTGAAACCATTGCTGTGCTGGCTGGCTTTGCTGAAATTCAGGCAATGTATTGAGATCAACATAAAGAATATTGAGCCATCTTCTTGATGATGGGCTATAAGGGCTAGCACTTTCAGGGTTAGCAGGAAAAAGAGCGTGAATGGGGTTTAGCCCAACAAAATCCGCGCCAGTTGCGGCAATTTCACGCAAAAATTGTTTAAGATCGCCAAAATCACCAACGCCCCAATTATGCTCAGATTTTAAACTATATAATTGGATAAATGATCCCCAAAGTTTTTTACCTTGTACCATTTCTTGAGGTTGATAACAACGTTTTGGGGCAATAATAATACGGCAAGAATAGGTTTTTGTTCCTATTGCTAAGGTTAAATCGTGATAGCCCAACGGCAAATTTTGAGGAAATAAATGGTATTGCGTTTTACTTTCCCAGTGATTTCCCCTTGTTGATTTTCAAGTTGAAGACACCAATTTCCTTGCAAATTTTTCTTTAAATCGGTGCGATGGAGTTTTAAAAAGTGCGGTGCTTTTTAAAGAATTTTACGGGTGGTAAAATTGCCGAATAAGAATGGGTATTACCTGAAAATGCGTTGAATAATTGATGTTGCGTTTGGAGGCTAGCTTGTTTTTTTTATCCCTTGTTCGTTGTAGAAATAAGGCATTATGCCAGCTTGTTGAAACCGCTTTGTTAATCTTTTCATGATACTGCTTCCTGTTTTATCGTGCTGCCACGCATAAAAATGCGTGGCCAATCCATTATTTTTTTAACCAAATGCGTGATTGATAGTCACGGATAGAACGATCTGAGCTGAATTTTCCAAGTCGTGCTGTGTTTAAAATGGCACTGCGTAGCCATGCGTCACGATCTAAATAAGCCTGACCAATACGCTCTTGAGCTTGTCGATAGCTCTCAAAATCAGCAAAAACAAGGAAAGGATCGTGCTCGAGTAGACTGTCTAACATCAGATTAAAGGTGTTTTATCCCCCTTGCTGGCTTTGCCTTTGGCTAAAAAATCCACCGCATTTTTAAGACAGGATCATTGCGATAGTAAGTTTTCGGCGAATAGCCTTCTGCTAATAGTGTTTGAATACTTTCAACAGTATGTCCAAAGAGGAAAATGTGTTCTTGTCCTACCATTTCAGCAATTTCAACATTTGCCCCATCAAGAGTCCCTAAGGTTAATGCGCCATTTAATGCGAGCTTCATATTTCCTGTCCCTGAGGCTTCTTTCCCTGCCATTGATATTTGTTCGGAAATATCCGCCGCTGGGATAATTTTTTCTGCTAGCGATACACGATAATCAGGTAAAAACGCCACTTGTAGCTTATCTTTCATCTGTTTATCGTTATTGATGATCTCTGCGACATTGTTAATGGCGTGAATAATATTTTTCGCCAAATAATAGCCCGGTGCCGCTTTGCCTGAAAAAACAAAGAGCCTTGGTGTGTAATCTTTATTCGGATTATCTTTTAACCATTGATAGGTGGCGATAATATTTAATAAATTCAAATGCTGGCGTTTGTATTCGTGGAAACGCTTAATTTGCACATCAAAAATCGCATCTGGATTGACTGATAAGCTAAGCGTTTGCTCAATTTCTCTGGCAAGAGCCGCTTTGTTTTGCTGTTTTATATGCCAATAAGCCTCGCGGAAGTTGACATCATCAACCACATTTTCCACTTGGTGAAGTAACTCAAGATCTTTTTTCCAATCGCCTTTGACGGTTTGATCGAGCAACTGGCTTAATGCAGGGTTAGCTTGTTGGATCCAACGTCTTGGGGTAATACCATTGGTAACATTGCAGAATTTTGTTGGGAAAAGTTGATGATATTCTGGGAAAAGCTGACTAACCAACAAATCAGAATGAATTTGAGCAACACCATTTACCGCAAAACAACTCACTACGCAAAGATTTGCCATTCTCACTCGGTAATCAAACAAAATCGCCAGTTTTTCCCATACTTTGGCATCATCGCCAAATTGTGCTTTCACTTGTTGATGGAAAAGGTGATTAATTTTTTCCACAATTTTAAAGTGACGTGGCAATAATTGTTTGAATAGGCGTTGATCCCATTGTTCTAGTGCTTCTGGCAACAAGGTGTGATTGGTGTAAGCGAAACTTTGTTGGCAAATAGACCACGCTTGTTGCCAAGTGAGTTGATACTCATCAAGTAAAATCCGCATTAATTCAGGGATAGCGAGGGTTGGGTGTGTGTCATTAAGCTGAATGACTTGACGTTTCGGAAATTCTTCTAGCGAGAAGCCTTGTGCTAAATGGCGAGAAAGAATATCAGCCACAGAACAAGCACAATGGAAATATTGCTGCATTAAGCGTAACTGTTGTCCTGCACGATGATTATCGTTCGGGTATAGCACCTGTGTAAGTGCGGTGCTTTTTATTAAGGTTTTTTCCGCTGCGACAAATTTGCCCTCATTAAACTGGTTTAAATCAAAAGATTGTGGGCTGTCTGCTTGCCAGAGGCGTAGCTGTTGGATTACGTCATTTTGATAGCCCACAATCGGCAGATCAAAAGCTTTGCCTTCAATGGTTAATTTAGGTTTCCATTCATATCTATCTTCCCCAAGGGAAATAATTTTACCGCCAAAATGCACTTGTTGGGTTTTGCTTGGATTATAGCGATGCCAAGGATATTGATTTCTTCCCCATTCATCGCCACTTTCTACTTGTTTTCCATCTTGGAAAGCCTGTTTAAACAGCCCATATTGATAATGCAGCCCATAGCCTGTCGCCGCTTGCCCTAGCGTTGCCATGGAATCTAAAAAACAGGCGGCTAAGCGTCCCAATCCGCCATTGCCTAAAGCAGGATCACGTTCTTGCTCCAGAACATCGACTAGCTCAATCTGATACTGGGCTAAATAGGCTTTGATCGCTTCATAATAGCCCAAATTCATCAGGTTATTCCCCGTGAGGCGACCAATGAGAAATTCCATTGAGAGATAATTAATATGGCGTTGCTCATCAACCTTGCCTTGCGGCTTGTGATATGCCATTTCAAGCACCGTACGAGCGATAACTTGATACCATTGCTCAAGGGTAAATTGTTGCGGCGAACTAAGTTCAAAAAAACGGCAGTATTTTTGTACATTATTATCAAATAACGCCATTTCATTTGTATGAGAAATAGACATAAAAACTCCTTTTAAGGCATAAATTAAACATTCTTCTTGTTTTATTATGCTCGGCAGGAGAAAAAATAAATCCTCCTTGTTATAATCTTGTCAGTATGACGAGTAGGAAGTAATTTCTTATTTGGGGGAGGAGAACTCCAAAAGACATCTTTCATCAACAAAAGGGTTATTAACAATGTTAATTCCATCAAAACTTATTTGTTCTTACCGCCTACAAAATAGCGTAACCAGAACCAATTTACTATCCTTGCTAGAACAGGCTTCAGATTATCCTTTAGTACTGATTACCGCTCCCGCAGGTTATGGCAAAACTACGTTGATTTCTCAATGGGCAAAGGATAAACCGCATCTAGGTTGGTATTCTTTAGATGAAAGCGATAATCAAACGGAGCGGTTTGCAGGCTACTTTTGTGCGGCATTAGCGAGAGCTACCAACAACCACATTCACAATGAAGACAATCCGCCCTATTCCAATTTGTTTTCACTGTTTAATCAGTTGTTGGTCAATCTTGCTTCCTACGAACAGCCATTTTATCTGGTGATTGATGATTATCATTTAATTGAAAACGAAGAAATTCACGACGCATTAAAATATTGGATCAAACATCAGCCGCCTGCAATGACTCTCATTTTGATTTCACGTTCTCAGCCGCCATTAGGTTTAGCCAGTTTAAGAGTGCAAGAACAATTATTAGAAATTAATGCCCATCAACTGCCTTTTTCTCATCAAGAAAGTATTGCGTTTTTCCAATCTCGTTTAGAAGATCCCTTAACGGAACAAGAAATTACCGCACTTTGTGATGAGGTGGAGGGCTGGCCGACGGCGTTACAACTCATCAGCCTTTCTGCCAAACAGCAGAAAAGTACTCTACAAGATATTGCTAAACGCCTTTCCCATCATAGTTTTCACATCAATGATTACTTAAATGACGAAGTGCTTGCCCCTGTGGATCAAGCGACTAGACAATTTATTTTGCGTTGCTCCATTCTGCGTTCAATGAACGAAACTCTCGTGGCTGAAGTAACGGGCGAAACAGAGAGCCGATTTATTTTAGAACGGCTAGAAAAACAAGGGCTATTTTTACAACGAATGGAAAGCGATGATAATTGGTGGCGTTTTCACCCGCTTTTTGCCTCCTTCTTAGCCCATTGTAGCCAACGTGAGTTGGCAAATGAAATGCCCACCTTGCACCAACAAGCGGCACAAGGTTGGCTCGCACAAGGCTATGTTACCGAAGCCCTCTACCACGCTAGCTTATTAGAAAACAAACAATTATTGTTGCAAATTTTATCGCAAAACGGCTGGCAATTATTCCACCAAGGGGAACTCAAATTATTAGAACAAAGTCTAGAACATCTTGATGATACATGGCTTGCCGCCTACCCTAATCTAGTATTATTAAAAGCGTGGCTTGCCCAAAGCCAACATCGACATAGTGAAGTGGCTGGCATTTTTGCCCATTTTGAACAACAGAACATCGATCTCAGCCCTGAAAATCAAGCGGAATTTGACGTGTTGCTCGCCCAAGTCGCCATAAATTCAGGCGATGAAAACACCGCACTTTCACTTGCCTCCAATGCATTAAATCGCCTTGCTGACAACGCCCACTATGCCAAAATTGTTGCCACCTCCATTATTGGCGAGGCGTGGCACGTTAAAGGCAATTTCGCCGATGCCATTACAATGTTACAAAAAGCGGAAAAAATGGCTCGTCAGTATCACACATCTCATAATGTATTATGGACATTGCTACAACAGTCTGAGATTTTGATTGCACAAGGTTTCTTGCAAGCTGGCTACGATATGCTAAATAAAGCCTCGCGGTTTGTGAAAGAAAACCACTTACAGCAAATTCCAATGTATGAATTTTTGCTCCGTTTGAAAGGACAAATTTTGTGGGATTGGTATGACTTAGATAAAGCTGAAGCTATGGCAACAGCGGGAATTTCAGTGTTAGATAGCGAAAAGGCAAAGCTGCAATGCCTTGCGATTTTATGCAAAATTTCTCTTGTTCGAGGCGATATAGATAACGCCACTCGACAGCTAGAAAAAATCACTCAACTACAAAACGCACATCATTACCACAACGATTGGAACGCCAACGCTGATCAGGTCAAAATCGTGTTATGGCAAATGACCAATAATAGTCAAGCAGCTCAAAATTGGTTGATTCAAAACCAACCACCGAGCACGGATACCAATCATTTCAGCCAAGTACAATGGCGTAATATTGCCCGAGCCAAAATGCTCATTGGTGATTATGAAGAGGCCAAAAAGATTTTAGATAAATTGATCCAAACGGCGGAAAATTTGCAATTTATCAGTGATTTAAACCGTGCGTTAATTTTACGTAATCGCCTACATTTTCTCACCCATAACAAAGAGGCGGCAATGGCTGATCTTAGCCTTGGGCTTAGCCTCACCAAGCAGACCAATTTTATCAGCGTCTTTGTTTTGGAAGGAGAAATAATGGCACAACAAATTCGCCAATTACTCGCTCAAAACAGCCTAGATGAATTAGTTGCTCATAAAGCCCAATTTATCTTACGCCACATAAACCAATATTATCGACATAAATTCGCCCATTTTGATGAAGAATTTGTCGCACAATTATTAAAAAATCCGCAAGTGCCAGATTTGTTAAAAATCAGCCCTCTTACCCAAAGGGAATGGCAAGTACTAGGGTTAATTTATTCGGGATATAGTAACGAACAAATTTCTGATGAATTACAAGTCGCGATTACCACAATTAAAACGCACATTCGTAATTTATATCAAAAATTAGGTGTGGCAAATCGTAATGAAGCCATTCAATACACAAGGGAACTTTTGCAGTTGATGGGGTATAATTAAATTGTAATTAATCACCCAAATATCCTTGAAGAAAAATGAGAGGTCAAAAATATTATGGGAATTCTTGGACCACACGAAGATAAAGAGCTTGATTTGATGCTGAAAAATCAAAAACAACTCACTCTTTTTTATACTGATTACAATATTCCAGATGAATTCACCCCCTACTTAGAAAAGGGGGTATTCAAGCTGAAAACAGTTAAATTATTAGATTTTCAAGATAATCTTTTTCACTACTATATAATATATAATCCAAAACACTCGAATAAAGCGAGGTTATTTAAGAAAATACTCAAAAAAAATTATTATTCTTCTTTTAATGAAACCTATGAAAGAAAAATAGGAAAATTATTAGGGTACAAACGAGAAGATGTTGAATTTTTCATACAACATTTCAAACAATATTTACTCTCATTAAAAATTTAACGGATTAGAGTTCAAAAAAACCTTGTGCGGCTAGTACAAGGTTTTTTATTTGTCTTACAGATATTCAAAGTGCGGTCAGATTTTTCGCTATTTTTTTACTTTTTTCCCCTCAGGAATTAACCTTTTACACCACCTGCGGTTAAGCCACCTACAAGCCAACGTTGTGCCAATAAAAAGACAGCAGTGATAGGAATGGCGGAAAGCACAGCTGCGGCGGCAAAATCGCCCCATAAATAGTTTTGAGGATAAAGATATTGTTGCATACCTACCGCAAGGGTATAGCTTTCCACATCACGCAAGAGCAGTGAGGCGATTGGCACTTCTGTAATAGCTGCGATGAAAGATAAAATAAACACCACCGCCAAAATAGGGACAGAAAGCGGAAGCAAAATCAAGCGGAATGCCTGCCACGGCGTTGCACCATCTAATTCAGCAGCTTCTTCTAGTGAGCCATCGATGGTTTCAAAATATCCCTTGATCGTCCAAACGTGCAATGCAATGCCACCGAGATAGGCAAAAATCACGCCAGCGTGTGTGTTTAAACCGAGAAACGGAATGTATTGCCCGAGGCGGTCAAATAATGCATACAAGGCAACAAGAGAAAGTACGGCTGGGAACATTTGAAAAAAGCATTCCTTGCAATAACGTTTTTTTGCCTTTGAATTTCATTCTGGCGAAAGCGTAAGCACAGGTGGTGGAAAGTGCGACAATTCCCACTGAAGTCAGCGTTGCGACTTTCACCGAGTTCCAAAGCCAAAGTAATACGGGAAACGGCGGTGGGGTGATAGTGCCATCGGAATGCACCACATCAAACCCGAGGGCGAGTTTCCAGTGTTCCCAAGAGATTTCGTGCGGAATAATATCTCCAAGTGCCAAATTCCCCGGACGTAGCGAAATGCCAACCACCATCAATAATGGAAACATTATTAACGCAATAAACGCAATTAAGAAAAAATGGGTTGCCCATAGGCGATATCGTAAGGATTTTGCTTGAACAATAGCCATAATGCCTCCTAGTCAAATTTCATTTTTGTGGCTTTGATATTTAATAAAGCAAGCCCTGCGACTAATAAGAAAATGAGGGTTGCAATGGCAGCAGCGAGCCCGAAATCTTGGCTACCGCCGCCTTCAAATGCAATTCGGTAAGTGTAGCTCACTAAAAGATCCGTATGCCCTGCTGGTGTTGTTGTGCCGATCATATCTGGTCGCCCATTAGTTAATAACTGAATCAATACAAAATTGTTAAAATTAAAGGCGAAAGAGGCGATCATCAATGGTGTGAGTGGTTTTAACAATAGCGGTACGGTAATTTTATTAAAATTTTGCCAAGTTGAAGCGCCGTCCATTGCCGAAGCTTCATATAAATCGTTTGGAATCGCTTTTAATAATCCCATACATAAAATCATCATATAAGGGTAACCTAGCCAAGTATTTACGATTAAAATCATTACCTTAGCTAAGAACGGATCATTAAACCATTCAGGGCGAATGCCGAAAAGCTGGTTCAAGATCATATTGATTTCACCGAAACTTTGATTAAATAACCCTTTGAAAATTAAGATGGAAATAAATGCTGGAACGGCATAAGGCAGAATTAATAAAAGACGATAAATTGCCTTGCCTTTCAACGCTTCCCATTGCACAAGACTTGCGAAAATCATTCCTAAAATTACGGTGAAAAGAACTGTTAGCACTGAAAACACAATCGTCCAAATAAAGATTTGGATAAAAGGTTTTTGAATGCCTTCATCGGTGAAAATTTTAATGAAATTTGCGAATCCGATAGAAACAGTGAAACCCGGTTCTAACGTTTCCTTAAGCCAGTTGCCTTGAGAGTCAATTTGTTGAAAAAAGCCCGTATCAAAATTAGCTAAATAGATTTTTCCGTTTTCGTTATTAATGAGTTGATGCGTAGTTCCATCATAACGATAGCGTGGGCTTTGAGCAGAAAATTGACGTAATGAGCTCATTGTTAATGCTGAACCATTCGGCAAGATTAAAGTTATCGCTTGTAAGGCTTGGCGATTTTGCGTGATGGTTTTCAGCGGAGCCGCATTAATGTCTGGCAAATCTTGCTGGGCTAAATTAACTTGTGCGGGCACTAAAGATACAGGGTCGGAAAGAAAATATTCGCCATTATGAGATAAACCAATTTGATATTTTCCTTCAGTTTGTGGGTAGAGCTTGAAATCATATTTTTCGCCAGATAAATATTTCTGAGCGGTTAAAACGTTTAACGCACGCTCAAAGGAAAGCTGGTTTGTGCTGCTGTAATTGGTGAATGCGATGGCGATAGTGGCTACCAATGGAAACAAATAAAGATGATCATTCCCGTGATACCAGGATAGACATAACGCCACGCATAGGCTTTAGGACTGCTAAAAATATACACGCCAGAGGTAAGGATTACGAGAGTTAAAATCGCAAAAAGATACTCGCCTTGGGAATACATCAACATTACTGCATAAAAATCTAGCAGTAAAATAGCAATAATTAAAAGGTATCTGACAAAATGTCGCTGAGTTAGGTTGGGGCTTAAAAATGATGATCGCATACTACACCTCAAAAAACTGTGAAAAAAAGCACCGCACTTTTATTAACGCTTAGATTTAGCGCTTAGGTAAAAGGGGAGTAATTCTCCCCTAAGAAATTATTGTTGTTTTAAAATTCTTTCCTGAGCTTCATCAAGAGCTTGTTTCACCGTTTGACGACCATTCACCGCATTAGTAATCGCACTGCGTTCAGCGTACCAAAGGCGGACATTTGCGGAATGTTCGGCATAATTTCTCCGTTTTCCGCATTCGTCATCGTGGCAGCAATGCGAGGATCAACAGCAAGTTTCGCTTGATAAGATTTCAATGCAACAGCGCCTAATGGTTTGTCTTTATTCACTGCCTCTAAGCCTTCATCGGTTAAAAGATAATTTTCTAAGAACTCAACGGCAAGATCCTGATTTGGGCTTGCTGCATTAATTGCAGCACTTAATACACCAACAAAAGGCTTAGAAGGGTTGCCATTTAAAGTTGGGAGCACAGCCACGCCATAATTGATCCCACTTTTTTCAATGTTGCCCCATGACCAAGGTCCGTTGATGGTTAAGGCCGTTTCCCCTTTGTTGAAGCTAGCTTCCGCAACGGAATAGTCCATATCAGGATTGATCACTTTATCTTTTACTAAATTTAACCACAAATTGTAGGCCTTGTTGTGAGCCTTCATTATTTACACCAATATCTGTAGGATTGTAGAGTCCATTGGTAAATTTGAATGCATAGCCACCATTAGCCGCCACCACAGGCCAAGTGAAATAAGGTTCAGCAAGATTCCACATAATGGCATTTTTTTCCTTGGGATTTTAAGTTTTTATCCACTTCAATAACTTCTTCCCAAGTTTTAGGTGGGGATTTGATAAGATCTTTGTTATAGATTAACGAAAGGGATTCAATCGCCACAGGGTAAGAGATCACTTTGCCGTTATAGGTTTGTGCGTCCCACACGAAATCGGCAAATTTTTCTTTAAAGTCAGGGCTAGGGTGCAATTCGGCTAACAAACCTGCTTGTGCATATCCACCGAAACGATCGTGTGCCCAAAAAATAATGTCAGGTCCATCACCTGTTGCGGCAACTTGTGGGAATTTTTCTTCTAGCTTATCAGGGTGCTCTACAAGCACTGGAATGCCCGTGTCGGCTTCAAATTTTTTTCCGACTTCCGCTAAGCCGTTATAGCCTTTATCGCCGTTAATCCAAATAACCAGTTTTCCTTCTGTCATTTTTGCCATTACTGAGCCAGAAAAAACAAGACTTGCTAGCGTGCTTAGGGTAAAGGTCAATAAGGTTTTTTTCATAATATTACTTGATAAATTGTGAGTTAATAAAGGATTGCTGGTTTCATTATGCGTTAATTTTGTAATTTTTTATCCTCCTCCGTTCTCCTCCCCTGAATAAAATAAGCGTGTTATAGTAATTTCTTTTATTTATGTGATATGGCTCACAAAAATGAAAAAGAAAAATGTGATCGGTATCACCAAAATAACGATAAATAGCGCGTCTTTGGTAAGTAAAATCATTTTAGACGATTTTTTTTATCTAATCCTTAAAAAAATACCTAAGGGAGGATCTTTTTAAGGAAAAGATCAGTGAAGATAAGGCACACTGAATTATCCTAGCATTCAGATATAAACGCAAAATGAGGTTAAATATGGCAAAGGTATCCTTACGCAACGTGGGTAAATCCTACGGCAATGTACAGATTTCAACGGACATTAATTTAGAAATTGATGAAGGCGAATTTGTCGTTTTTGTTGGACCTTCTGGCTGTGGAAAATCCACCTTACTTAGAATGATCGCAGGGCTTGAAGACATCAGCACAGGGGATTTATACATCGGCGAAAAAAGAATGAATGATGTGCCGCCAGCCAAAAGAGGCATAGGAATGGTGTTTCAATCTTACGCCCTCTATCCTCATTTGAATGTGGCAGAAAATATGTCTTTTGGTTTGAAACTGGCTGGCGTGAGCAAAGCTGAACGTGAATCGCGGGTGAATCAAGTGGCAGAAGTATTACAACTTGCTCACTTACTTGATCGCAAACCGAAAGCCTTGTCGGGTGGGCAGCGACAACGTGTAGCAATCGGTCGAACCCTAGTTTCTCAGCCTGAAGTCTTTTTACTAGATGAACCTCTTTCCAATCTTGATGCTGCATTGCGGGTGCAGATGCGGGTAGAGATTTCCAAATTACACAAAAAAAAATTGAACCGCACTATGATTTACGTTACCCACGATCAAGTGGAGGCGATGACTCTTGCGGATAAAATCGTAGTATTAAAAGCTGGCGGAATTGCACAAGTTGGTAAACCACTTGAACTTTATCATTATCCAGCGAATCGTTTTGTTGCTGGTTTTATTGGCTCACCGAAAATGAATTTTTTGCCTGTTAAAGTAACTGGCGTTGAAAATGAGCGGGTCAGAGTCGAATTGCCTGATGCCAATCATCATAACTTTTGGATTCCTGTTCGCGGTGATGGTGTGAAAGTGGGAGATAACCTTTCCCTTGGTATTCGACCAGAGCATCTCGTTCCCTCCGAAAACGCCGAAGTGACTTTGCGAGGCAAAGTTCAAGTGGTCGAGTTATTGGGTAATGAAACGCAAATCCACCTAGAAATCCCTGAAATCAAACAACCTACATTAGTCTATCGCCAAAATGATGTGGTACTGGTGGATGAAGGTGCGGAGTTTGATATTGGGATCGTGCCAGAACGTTGTCATTTATTCAAAGAAAATGGCATAGCCTGCCCAAGGCTTTTTAAAGAAAAAGGTGTGTAGAAACGCTTTTATCACCGTTTAATCTCATAGTAAGACGAAGCAGCTAGCAGTATAAAGCGATACTGCAAACTGAAGCTATCCCACTTATTAAGAAATCAAACGGCGATATTTTCCTTTTCCTAACCTAAATTATTCTCAAGTGAGGTCGATTATGAAAAACGCAAAAACACGCATTGCAACCATTATTGCAGCAAATTTTATCGCACTGAGTGCGAATGCCGTTGATTTCCACGGCTATGCTCGTTCAGGTATTGGTTGGACATCAGGTGGCGGTGAGCAAACTGCTTTCACCGTAAACGGTGGTGGTTCAAAATATCGTTTAGGTAATGAAGCGGAAACCTATGCGGAATTTAAATTGGGGCAAGAGCTATTCAATGAGGGCAATAAATCCATTTATTTAGATTCCAATCTTGCCTATTCCATTAATCAGCAAGGCGATTGGGAAACCACCACGCCCGCCTTGCGTGAGATCAATGTACAATTTAAAAATTTCCTCGACAGCCTACCCGATGCCACTTTATGGGCGGGGAAACGTTTTTATCAACGCCACGATGTCCATCTTAATGACTTCTATTATTGGGATATTTCAGGCCCCGGTGCTGGGGTAGAGAATATTGATGTGGGCGTAGGGAAATTGTCTTTTGCCGTAACTCGCAATACCGAACGAGATAGTGCATATAGTTGGGAATATGTCGTAGATAAGGACGATAAGAATAAGAAGGAGTGGAAATACATTCGTCAGAAAGACGTGTATAACGATGTCTTTGATGTGCGTCTTGCCGATATTGCGGTGAATAAAAATGGCAAATTAGAAATCGGGCTAGATTACGGTAGTTCACATACTAAAAAGACGACTGATTATGCAAAAGGAGCGAGTAAAAACGGGTATATGCTCACCTTAGAACATACTCAAGGAGAATTTTTCGGCGGTTTCAACAAGTTCACCGTGCAATATGCCACTGACGCGATGACCTCTTGGAGTACGGGGCATTCTCAAGGCGGCTCAAATACCAATAAAGGGCATATGCTACGTTTAATCAATCAAGGCGTTGTCGCACCGTCAGATAAAGTGGAAGTGATGTATGCGTTAATTTACGAAAAAACCGATTTAGATAATCATCAAGGGAAAACCTGGTATTCCGCAGGCGTTCGCCCGATGTACAAATGGACTGACACAATGAGTACGCTGGTTGAAGTGGGTTATGATCGCATCAAAGATCAGCAAACAGGATTGAAAAATCAGCTAATGAAATACACCCTCGCCCAACAATGGCAAGCCGGTAGCAGTATTTGGGCAAGACCTGCAATCCGCGTGTTCGGGACTTATGCTCACTGGAATGATAAATTTAACACTCAACAGCGCACTGATGCAGGTTATAAAGCCAAAGATGGTGAATTTATCGCAGGCGTACAATTTGAAGCTTGGTGGTAATGTCAAATAGCTAAATTAATTTCATTCTTATACAACAAGTTGCTTACGAAGCTGTAATAATAGGCGACATCAGATTTTATGAAAATGAAAGCGGCTTAGCACCCTACATAGGCAAGCAAAAATTGCGAAAAAATCACCGCACTTTTGCTTGCCTAGTTCTAACAATAAACAGGCTTTTTTCAAACGAGGTAACAATGAAAAAGAGAATTTTTTTGACCGCACTTTTTGCTGCAACCCTTTTAACAACGCGTTCTATTTTGGCTGAAGAATTTTCTTTGCCATCGAAAAGTCTAACACAATTACATTGGCAAGATGTCGCTTTACCGCAGCAAGTAAAGATAGAACTGAATGCCTTACAAAAACAAGCGTTTACGCTTCCTTTTGCTGGAATCGAAAGCCCTATTGTTGCATACCGCTTACCTGCTAACCAAGGAACGATAGAAATCGAAATTGAAAGTGCGGTGCAAAATCAGCAAGTTTTTGTTCCGAATGTGGTGGTGTTGGATAGCCAATTCAATGTCGCCGCACATTATGATTCCAGCTATTTCAAATTACAAGAAGAACGCGGGCTAAAACCCAATCGCTTAGTCGCGACGTTAAATTTAACGCCAGTGAACCAAGGAACACTTTATTTATTAATTTACACCACAAAAGCGGATTTGGCGAAACAAACGCTTGTTCCTCACCCTTCAAAATTATTTGCTAAAGCTACAGGCAAGCAACCACCTGCGATTGCCGATATTCAAGTTGCACACAGCTTAAACGGCAAATTGACTATTGATTTCCAACCTGCAAATGGCACGAATTTTATCGGTTTAAATCAAATTTTAGGAGGAGAGAAAAAAGCGCCGACGGCAAGCACTGTAATTGCAAATCAAACGACAACACAATCATCACAGAATATAACAAATGGAAATAATGCAAAAGTTGAAAAGGAAACAGAAGCTTATTTTAATCAAGCCGTTCTCAAAGCATTAAAACAAAAAGACATTAACCGAGCCTTAAACCTTGTTAATGAAGCTGAAAAATTGGGATTAACAACGCCGAGAAAGTTATTTTTACAGAAAGTTTCTGCAAAATAATTCTTATCTGTCTTTTTCATTATTTACTGCACCAATAGGTGCAGTTTTTTTATGCTGTTAATGAAATAAATCCTGATGTAATGCTTGGAGCTGTGCCTTTTCGTTTTCAAGGGAAAGCCCATTTAGTGCATAGTCTAAATCTATTTTGGCTTGTTTTAGCGCGGCTTCGCGAATGGCTTGGTTGTCTGATTGTGTCCGTAGCACCGCGAGCGCTTTTTGTACTTTGATGTGAATTTCTAACATTGCGCTCCCATCGCGACAAATCGGCGTGAACGGTTGCAAAACAAGTTCTTGTTCATTGAGATTTAACATTGCCAGACGATCATATTTCACCTCTTGCTTTTCAGTTTTGCTATCAAGTAGTAAGCGCAATAAGACGCTAATCACTTTAATTGCCGTGCCGGGATCGTTCACCGCTTGAGATAAGGCACGTTGAGCTACTTCGCTTAACACAATCAAACCAAATTTCGGATCTTGTGCATAAGAGCGGTTGTTTTCGATGATAAAATTTTCTTGTAGCTGTACCATTTCTTCAATAGATTTATTGACATAAGCCAGTGGCATATCCGTATAAACCAATTTTCCCGGCTGAATGGCAATCTCAATTTCGCACTCATTTTTGTCAGCAAAATCTTGCAAATTTTGCATATTGATATGGCTTAAATAGCCTGTTTTATGGGCGTGGATCGCATAAGTAAAGCGGATTTTGTCAAGGGATTTCGCCCCCATATTGGGCTGTTGCCAATAATTATTTAGGGCTTGTTGTGAAGCCGTTTCAATTTTTTCTAAGGTATTATTTAATAGCCCGAGTTGCGATAAGGCACTCACCCAAGTAATTAAGGTGGTGATTAAATAAATCAGCACGCAAATCGTACCAACAAACAGCACAAAGCGCCCTGCTTCGTTGTAATACCCCATTCCGAGCGTGATTTTGGCAATCACCGCATACACAAAGGCGGAAATAAAACTTGAAATGGCAAGGCGAGTGGTATTGTCGCCCATCACCAATTCTGTGGCCCTTGGCGTTGCGCCGTTAGAAG
>NZ_PQVI01000122.1 GCF_002921145.1 Avibacterium endocarditidis | reverse complement strand
CCTTTATTAACTCTACTTCTTTAAGTTCTAACATAGAATACTCTCAAATTAATATTTAATATTGGTAGGATTCTATATTTTTACTGGTTAATATTCCAGAATCAAACCGTTACAAAATTAACTCATTTAGTTACTAAAAAAACTCAAAGCCTTACCGAAAAACAACATAGCCCCCATGCTTAAAAAGTGATATACTGCGAAAAACTTAGTTAATCACAATTTACTTGGAAGGTTAAACTATGGAAATCTATGATAAAGTTCGTGTTATGCGAGAAATCCGTCAATGGTCGCAAGAAGAAATGGCTGATAGAATGGGAATGTCGGTAACAGGTTATGCCAAGATAGAACGCGGACAATCAAAATTGCATTATGACAAGTTAGAACAAATTGCCAATATATTTAATATTAGTGTAAATGATTTAATTGATTTAGATAAAAGAATGCCAATGTGGTATTTTGGTGAAAACTGCTCTAATAACAATAATGTTGCTAATTATTACTCTTCTGATAGTGCTTTAACTTTAGAATTAGAAAAATTAAAATTGATTATTGAAAATCAGCAACAATTATTGCATTCAAAAGATTTGCTTTTACAGCAAAAAGAGAATGAAATTAAATCTTTGAATGAAATTATTAGTTTGCTTAAAAAATAGAATTAATTTATAAAAATAAAACTTGCATTAATTACTACTAATACAAGTTTTATTTTAATTTGCATCAACAACCAGATCTTGGGGTTATTCTACTCCCCCTTCATCGCCTCAAAAATTTTCTCTGCTAACGCTTTTGAGATACCTGGTACGGAAGCGATTTCGTCAAGGGTGGCTTTTTTCACGCCTTGCATTCCGCCAAGGTATTTTAATAGGGCTTGGCGGCGTTTTGCGCCAACACCTTCGATGGTTTCTAATCCGCTTTGGGTGAAGGCTTTTTGGCGTTTTTTGCGGTGGCCGCTGATGGCGTGGTTATGGCTTTCATCACGGATATGTTGGATTAGGTGCAAGGCAAGGCTGTCTGGCGGAAGATTAATTTCGCGATCTTGCTTGCTAATGATGAGCGTTTCTAGGCCTGCGCGACGATCCACGCCTTTTGCTACGCCAATTAAGTGCGGTCGTTTTTTGTCCCATTTTACGTTCAGTTGATCGAACACTTGCAAGGCGCGGTTGAGCTGCCCTTTACCACCGTCAATAAAAATTCATCAGGAATTTTTCTGCCTCCAGATCTTTATCGTAACGTTTCAATAAGGCTTGCTCCATTGCAGCATAATCATCACCGCCCGTAATACCAGTGATATTAAAACGGCGATAATCGGATTTCAGCGGCCCGTCTTGATTGAACACGACACAGGAAGCGATGGTTTGTTCGCCCATTGTGTGGCTGATGTCAAAACATTCCATTCGTTGGATTTTTTTCAATGCCGAGCAACGCTTGCAACGCTTGGTAGCGTTCGTGGATCAGCGCGGATTGTTTCAGTTGGGTAACCAGCGCAGCTTTCGCATTCATTTGTGCAAGCTGTAAATATTTACTTTTATCCCCTTTGGCGCTGTCTTGAATTTGTACTTTACGCCCTGCTTGTTCCGCGAGCAGGGTTTCTAATTGAGCTTTTTCTGCTAATTTATGATCCACAATAATGGTGTTCGGCACGGTTCGTCCTTGGTGCGCTTGCAAATAAAATTGCCCCACGAACGTGGCGGTGAGCTCGGATAAATCCGTATTGGCTGGCACTTTCGGGAAATAACTGCGGTTGCCCAAAATCTTGCCTTGTCGAATAAACAGCACTTGCACGCAAGCGATGCCCAGTTGGTAGGCGATGGCGATAATATCAATATCATCAAGGCGATCATTGCTGACAAATTGTTTTTCGATCACCGCGCGCACCGCTTGGATTTGATCTCTTATGCGTGCTGCTTCTTCAAAATTCAACGCTTGGCTCGCTTGCTCCATTTTTGCCACAAGATGATCTAGCACTTGTTGATCTTTGCCTTGCAAGAAAAGACGCGCAAAATTCACTTGTTGATTGTAATCTTCATCGGAAATATAGCCTGGCACGCAAGGCGCGGAACAGCGTCCAATTTGATATTGCAAGCAAGGACGTGAGCGATTGCGATAAACGGAATTTTCACATTGCCGTACAGGGAACAATTTTTGTAACAACGAAAGGGTTTCGCGCACCGCCCCTGCATTAGGATAAGGGCCAAAATATTCGCCTTGAATTTTTTTGCTTCCCCGATAGGCAGTGATTCTCGGGTGGCGTTCTTTGGTGAGCAAAATATAGGGATAGGATTTGTCATCACGCAATAGCACGTTATAGCGTGGCTGGTAGGTTTTAATATAATTATGCTCTAATAGCAAAGCTTCTGTTTCGCTTGATGTGATGGTGGTTTCAATGCGATGAATACTGGCAACTAAGGCTTCCGTTTTTTTACTGGATAAATTCGCCCGAAAATAACTGGATAAGCGTTTTTTTAAATCTTTGGCTTTGCCCACATAAATCACCTGATCTTTATCGTCATACATACGATAAACACCGGGATCGTGGGTTACGTTAGCGAGAAACTTTTTGGCATCAAAGGTCATTTCTAAAATATTAGGATCTGCTGATAAAAAGAATGGGCGAAAAATCGCCCAAGGAATAAAATCGAAAAATTACGCTAAAATCGCCCGCACTTTTTCTAAATCTTCTGGCGTATCCACGCCTACTGCAGGCACTTCTTTGGCTAAATCAATATGAATTTTTTCGCCATACCACAACACGCGAAGTTGCTCTAAAGATTCTATATTTTCTAACGCTGAAGGTTGCCATTGCACATATTGCTTGATAAAGCCTGCACGATAAGCATAAATGCCAATGTGGCGTAAATACTGGCTTTGTAGCACAAGTTGCGTTTTTTGTTCATCAGATAAGCCGGCAAACTGATCGCGATTCCAAGGGATCGGTGCGCGGGAAAAATATAAGACATTGCCCGATTGATCCGCCACCGCTTTCACCACATTCGGGTTAAATAATTCTTCCGCATCATTCAGTGGGACAGCAAGGGTCGCCATTTTCACGCCATTTTTTGCCAAATTATCCGCCACTTGCTGCACGATCACAGGGGGAATTAATGGCTCATCACCTTGAATATTCACCACAATTTCATCATCGGCAAGGGCTAATTTCTCCACCACTTCCGCCAAGCGTTCCGTGCCTGAATTGTGATGTTCTGACGTCATACAAACTTCGCCGCCAAAGGCTTGCACAGCTTGCGCCACAGCTTGGTTATCCGTTGCCACCACCACGCGGCTCGCACCTGATTGCTGTGCTTTTTGCCAAACGTGGGCAATCATTGGTTTGCCTGCAATATCTGCCAAAGGCTTACCTGGTAAACGGCTTGAAGCAAAACGTGCAGGGATAATTACCGTGAATTTTGCCATTATTCTGCTCCTTCTTGTTGCGCTTTTTCTTGTCTCTCGTTTTCTGATTGCAAGGCAATTGCACGCTCCGCTAACAACACAGGAATGCCCTGCTCAATGGGATAAGCCAGTTGTTCAAAGGTGCAAATCAGCTGTTCATTTTCTTTGTCATATTTCAAACGCCCTTGACAAATCGGGCAAGCGAGAATATCGAGTAATTTTTCGTTCATTAAAGTTTCTCCACTTCTTTTCAGAAGGCTATGTTTAACCGCTTCATCTGGCGGTGCATAAAACAGATAAATTAAAGTGCGGTGCTTTTTGGCGCAGTTTTTACTTGTTGGATCAACGCGGCAATAAATTGTTCACTTTGTTCATCATTAATTTCTGCTTCAACAGGCACATACCACCAATTGGGTTGCGCAAAATGTTGGCATTTAACCGCATCTTTTTCGGTCATAAAGAGCGGTTGGTTTTTATCAAATTTTTCAAATAATGTGAGATCATAAGCCTGATGATCTTGAAAGGCTTGGCTTTCCACCACATTGATCGCCAACTTTTGCAACATTGAGAAAAAACGCTGTGGGTTGCCAATGCCTGCAATGGCTGTGATGTTTTGTTGGGCAAAATCCTGCAAAGGACGTTTTTCCCCCGTTTGCAAATGAATGGCAACCTGCGGTGTTAATGTCATTACCGTTTGGCTAAAAGGCGTTTCTGCGCCGTTATTGATAATCCAATCGACAGATTTTAAACGGCAAATTGGCTCACGCAGTGGCCCTGCGGGCAACACAAAACCATTACCAAATTGGCGCTGCGCATCAAGCACCACAATTTCTTTATCGCGTCGCAATTTATAATGCTGTAAGCCGTCATCGCTAATAATCACTTGGCAAGGAAAATGCGCGAGTAAATGTTCTATCGCCCGCTGACGGTTCGGCGAAATGCACACGGGGGCATTGGTGCGTTTGGCGATCAGCAAGGGTTCATCGCCCGTTTCAATGGGGTTATCCTGCACGGCAACTAAACGCGGGTAATGGGTGGCTTTGCTGCCGTAGCCGCGAGAAATCACCCCCACCTTCACCCCTTGTTGCTGTAACTGCTGTACTAGCCAAATCACCACTGGGGTCTTTCCATTACCGCCTACAGACAAATTCCCCACGATCACTACAGGCACAGGGGCTTTGTAAGAAGCCAAAATGCCGCGCTGATATAGCCACGCACGCAGGCAAGTGATGAGTAAAAATAACAGGGCGAAAGGTGATAATAACCACTTCAGCGCCTTTGCCAAAAGGTTGGATTGATACCAAAAACTCATTATCACCTCATTAAAATGGATAGATTGGTGTACGCGGAAAATTCGTACACCAATATAGTATTAATGATTAAATTGCATTTGATGTAGCTGTTTGTAAGCACCATTTAATGCGAGCAACTCTTGATGCGTGCCACGTTCTTTGATTTCACCGTGTTCAATCACCAAAATTTCATCGGCTTTTTCAATGGTGGATAAACGATGGGCAATCACTAAAACCGTGCGCTCTTTTTGCAATTCTTCAAGCGCCGCTTGAATTGCACGTTCAGATTCTGTATCCAATGCAGAGGTCGCTTCATCTAAAATCAATACAGGGGAGTTACGCAACAAAGCACGAGCAATCGCCAAGCGCTGACGTTGTCCGCCTGATAAACTTGCACCGTTTTCGCCAATCACGGTGTCTAAGCCATCTTCTAATTTTCAATAAATTCCATTGCGTGCGCCGCTTTAGCCGCTTTGATAATATCTTCACGGCTGTATTTATCCGCCGCAGCATAGGCAATATTATTGGCAATGGTGTCATTAAATAAATGCACTTGCTGTGATACCACCGCACAGTTTTCACGCAGATTATTCAGCGTGTAATCTTGAATATTCACGCCATCAAGGGTGATTTCCCCTTGTTCAATCTCATAAAAACGCGTAACCAAATTGGCAATAGTCGATTTTCCTGAGCCAGAACGCCCCACCAATGCCACCGTTTTGCCTTGCGGAATGTCAAAAGAAATATGATTTAACGCAGGGTGATCTTTGCCTGAATAGCTAAACGTAACGTCTTTGAAAGAAATATTTCCTTTGGCTTTTTCCACTTCATACGTGCCGTTATCCTTTTCCGTTTCCATATCTAAAATAGAAAACAGGGTTTGACAGGCTGCCATTCCGCGTTGAAATTGTGCGTTCACATTGGTGAGCGATTTCAACGGTCGCATCATCGCCAACATTGAAGAAAACACCACCGTGAAAGAGCCTGCCGTTAGGTTTTGGCTCATAATTTCTGGCACGGTTGCCAAATACAACACCGCCGACAGGGCGAAAGAGGCAATAATTTGCACCACAGGATCAGAAATGGCATCTGCCACCATCACTTTCATTCCCTTGCGGCGCATATCATTACTCACTTTATTAAAGCGTTCTTCTTCAATTTTTTGTCCACCGAAAGACAGCACCACGCGATGTCCTTTCAGCATTTGTTCTGCGGAAGACGTCAGCTCCCCCATTGAGTTTTGCATATTTTTACCAACTTCACGGAATTTTTTCGATACCATACGAATCAGCACCGCAATAATCGGCCCAATCACAAAAAGCACCAAAGAAAGCTGCCAACTGGTATAAATCATCACGCCAAGTAAAGAGATAATATACGCCCCTTCACGCACAATGGTCACCAAGGATCCTGATGAAGAATTGGCGACCTGTTCGCTATCGTAAGTAATGCGCGAAAGCAATTTGCCTGCGGAGTTTTGATCAAAAAACGGCACAGGCATATACATTAAATGCTTGAATAAACGGCGGCGAATGGTCATCACCACTTTGCCCGAAACCCAGCCTAAACAATAAGTTGAAACAAAACTTGTTACGCCACGCACAATAATCAACAGCACCACCACCACAGCCATTATGCGTAAAAAGCTCACGTCCGCTTTACCAAAACCGTCATCAAGCAACGGTTTAAGCATTTGAATTAATGCTGCGTCCGCCAATGCATTGAAAACCAATGTAACGGCGGCGGCAATCAACCCCATTTTGAAAGGGGCGATAATCGGCCATAAGCGTTTGAACGTTTGCAACGTGGTTAAGTCTTTATCTTGCATAATTTCTTCATTTCAGTTAAAAAACTGCGCCATTTTACCTTTATTTTGCCAACAAGCCAATTAATCCCCGATACTTAATCCCCTATACCAAGGGGAAAATTCCGATCTTGCGGTATAAATTTTTATCTGTTCGGGGAAAAATAACAGGCTGATCTGCCCAAAATCTGCCGTATTATACACCGCACTTTGTTGTGCTTTTAGGCGCTCTAATACCACGGAATGGGGAAAATGCCACGGATTACCACGACCACTAGAAATCAAGGCGATCTTAGGTTGTGTTGTTTTAAGCAAATATTCACTGCTAGAGGTTTTACTACCGTGATGCCCTACTTGCAATATCTCTATTTTTCCTGCTAAATCAGCAAATTGCCGTTCTGTTTGGCTATCAGCATCACCAGTTAAAAGCACTTTATACTGCCCATCATCAATCAACAACACGCAAGAATCTGGATTTTCTGCACGCTTACGGATCTTTTGTGGGGAAAGCGCGGTAATGCGTAATCCTTGCCATTGCCATTGTTGCCCCTGAAGACAAAAAGTGCGGTGCGTTTTTCGCTCGATTTTTTCCGATGACGTAATAAGCATTGCATTGGGATAAGCCCGCAACACCGCTTCAGCTCCGCCTGCGTGATCATTGTCGTCGTGGCTTAAAATAAGGTAATCCAGCACAATGCCCTGCCGTTGCAAATAAGGCAAAATTTCTAGCGCAGCCATACTTCCCCCACGCCACGCTGCGCCCGTATCATATAAAATGCCACGCTGATTTTTCACCAATAATGTTGCCAAGCCCTGCCCTATATCTAAGGTTTCCAATCGCCATTTAGGCACATTTATCTCTTGCCACGCCAAATTCATCAGCATTATTCCAAGTAACCCAGCAAAAATAGGTTTCATTTTTTGTAAAAATAACGGACTGGGCAATTTTTCTGCATTGAATAAAATTTTCTTGTTTCCTGCTAAGATCGGTTTTTTCGCTACTTTTTGCGGCAATTTTTGCAAATAAAGCACATACCCCAACCCCAAAATGAGCAACAAAATGACGATCCATTGCGATTGATTTTCTGACAAATCCATCCAATTCCCTTGCCATTGACTGAGCAACGCCGTGATTTTTTCTGCTAAATAATTCGCCCCTTGCCACGAATTAAACGCCCCTTGGCTCAACACTGCAAACAGCACCATTGGCACAAGACATAAACTAAACACTGGCACGGCTAACAGGTTCGCCATCATTCCCGATAAAGACATTCCGTGAAAAAAATAAAGCTGAATCGGGGTAAATAAACACAACAAACCGAGTTGTAGATGAAACAAGGAGAAAATCCAGCGCAGGATTTTTTTCACCCACTGATTTTTAATGGGATAAATTTGCCATTGGATTAAATCCAACGGCACAAGTTGATACCACAAAATCAGGCTTGCCACCGCCCCTGCGGAAAGCCAAAAACTAACGGAAAGTAACATCAGCGGATCCCATAAAATGAGCAATGTCACCACACATTGGAAATATTGCCAAGGCGTATAATAACAGCGTAACACTCGGATCAGACATACCAATCCCAAAGCAAGTAATGCCCTTAAGGTGGGAAGAGAAAACCCAGCCAACTGGGCATAAATTAAAGCAATAAAAGCACCGCACAATAATGGCAAAATTGCCCCGATTCGATGCGTGGGCAAGAAAAACTGTGCCGCTCTGGCAATAGCAAAGCCAAACAACATCGCCAAACCAATATGCAATCCAGAAATGGCAATTAAATGTGCCGTATTGGTTTTCTGATAAATTTGCCAGTGTTCTGCATTAAGCCACGCCCGTTCGCCAAAGCCCAGCGCCAACAATAAACCTTGCATTGGTAAGTCTTGGGTCTGCTGAAAACTGGCCTGCAATAATCGGTCTCGCCACGCTAAATCTTGCGAAATTTGCACCGCACTTTTTACTCTGCCATAGGCAGTGATACCTTGTGAGAAATACCATTTTTGCCGATCAAAGCCCCCTTGATTTAAACGGCTTGATAAGGGTTTGAGCAATAATTCTGCTTGCCAAATTTGCCCTACTTTAATTTGCTCTGCTGCCTGATTTTCCAAATTTTTCTCTGAGTTTTGCCATTGCAAATATATTCGCTGGCTAGGCAAATTTTCCGCCAATTTCCCAGTGGCAATCACCGTTTGATAATCTTGCTGATGTAAGATTTTCTCGATCTTAATTGGAATGCTAATCTTGTTTAAACTGGCGCTCTGCTCCGCTTGGGTCAAAATTTGCTGAGCTTGATGATGAAAATAGCCCAAGCTCAATACAAAAATCACGCCGTAAACCAGCCCTTTTGCGATTTTATAGTAGTCGAAAAGATAGGCTGTCAAAACAGCTAAGATCCCAATTCCCACAGTGCAAAGCATTAACTCAACACTAAGCAATAAGGCTTTCGACACATAAAGCAAACTCAAGCCTGCGCCAATCACCAGCCATAAAATCACATCTAATTTAAGCGAAAATTTCATTCTTACATAAAATGACAACTTACCATTACAAATAAAAACTATGATGAAAAAAGCACCGCACTTTCGCAATCTTGTTAAACAATTTTTGCGATCTTGCTCGCAATAATACCATCATAACAACACCTCGTAGGGTGGGCTTTAGCCCACCATTTTGGATTGAATAACCTTGTCCCCAATTCATAAAAAACGGTGGGCTAAAGCCCACCCTACGCTCTATGCCACTCCGATTACACCTTTTATTAACTACCCCAATTCAATGGAAAAAATCCTCTTTCAACATCTCTTCGAAATGAGGAAAACGGCCAATCTTTGGGGGCATTAACATAACCGTGTTTAACGGGATTGAAATAGATATAGTCTAAATGATTGTTCAAATCTAGTTCATCACGGATACGATGCTCCCAAAATCGTCTTTGCCATATTCCGGCTTCTCGCTTTTTTATGCGACTTTGGTTCTCATTGCGATACGCCTTTGGTAATAATTTCGTAAATATCGTTTTAAAAAAAGCAATACGCTTAGAATAATTATCATCATCCTGTGGTAATTGCATTATGAAATGCAGATGATCAGGTAACACACAGATTGCGATGGTTTCAAAGGGATACTTTCTCATTGTTTCTTGATAGGCTTGCCGTAATTTTTCTATATGCTGAGTAAGGTAACATTTTGTACGATCTTGCAATGTCAATGTAAAAAAAATAACACGCGCCTTTTGTAAAATCTCTCCGATAATTTGGCATTATTTCTGCCCCTCTCATAAGAAACGTAGAAACGTAGGGTGGGCTTTAGCCCACCATTTGGGATTGAATAACCTTGGCCATTGCCAACCCTGATAAAAATGGTGGGCTAAAGC
>NZ_PQVI01000121.1 GCF_002921145.1 Avibacterium endocarditidis | reverse complement strand
CCGAAAAACTTTCCTTATCTTGAAGGAATGTGAATTTCGGTTTACTTTGGGCCACCAAAAGAGCAGTTAAAAATATTGCGAAAATGGTGTGAAATTTAGGGCTAATCTACTACAGCCCCTAAAAAAATGGTTTTTATAACCTACGTTCATTTTTGCCTAAATTTTTTATAACAATAAATCATTTGGATACTCATAAATAGTTAATTCTTCAGGAAAACAATTTATAATTATAAAAAATTTATAATACTCAATATTAAGTATAAAATATCATATTATAGATACCACCAAATAGAATTCGAAGTATCAACAAGAAAATTAGTACAATGGACTTACCTACGATGCAATATTGTTGCAAAATACCGAACAGAACTATACAGAGTTATACTTCTCTAACTGCAGTTTTTCTCTTGATAAAACTATTTAGCCAAATTCAACCAATAGTATAAGAATTCTTTTACAAGATCAAGCTACCATAAAGCAAGGCTTTCATTATAGTCATTATTAGAAATGATAATCGGGCGGATGCATAAGTCCGCCGGTTTTAGTTTTCATTTGTTGTCTGAAAAACATTGTTTGGTGACAAATCCCCCTTAATCTCTATTTGATCAGGTACATAAACCTGTCCTACGGAAGGAAGAGGAAATATTTGTAGAAAAATTCACAACGGATTCAATGCATTAATCAGTCTAATTTCCTCATAATCAGCTAAATCAGCGAAAAAAATTGACCGCTCTTTGATTTTATTTTGTTGTAGCAATGCGGTGCGTTGGGTGCCGATTAACAATGGGCTGTCGGGGGTGAACCATTGTGATCCTTGGCGTAACACCAGATTACCAATGGAGCAATCCGTTACCTTGCCATTTTTAATAATCATAATCTCATCGCAATCGCCTTTTTGTTTCAGTAATTCGTTGAAAATGGCGCGGTTGCTATATTTCAGGTGGTAGTCAATGTCATCGCAAATCACGGGCTGGAAGCGTTGGTAGGTTTTGCGTTGATAGGGTAAACATTGCAGGTGATATTGTGTGGCGTTGTAGTCAATTCGGCAGCGGATAATCTGGCTTTGAAGGTTTGCCCAAAGTGCGGTGTTTTTTTGCAGAATTTTTGCGAGAGAAAAAATTTTATAAGGTTGCCCTGCATAAAACTCACGCAGGCTGTTTTCATAACGCTGTTGGTGTAGGGCAAGATTTTGCACTTGTCCCTTTTCAATGCATAGAGTTTCAAAGAGTGGATAATTCATTTTTTTATCTATTTCAATGGGATATAAATTTTCTCTAACAATTCTTGATACTCTTGTCTAGCATCGCTTTGAATAGTAATGCCACCGCCACTGTGGAAATAATAACGTCCATTTTGTTGCGAAATAAAGCGAATTGCCACCGCACTTTCCAGGCTCTCGCCGTTAAAAATACCAAACACGCCAGTGTAATAGCCCCTTGGTGTCAATTCTGCTTGTTGAATGGTGGCGACGGTTTTTTCTTTTGGTGCACCGCTGATTGATCCAGCGGGTAAAAGCTGGCTGAGCATTGTGCCGATGTTGGCTTGCCAGTTTTCCTTAAGATCGGCACAAATCTCTGAACTTGTCTGCCAGATCGCACCACGTTCGGTGAAAATCTTTTCTAAGTAACGAAAGCGTTTTACTTGCACATTTTGCCCTACGATAGCCAGATCATTACGCATTAAATCCACAATAGTGTAATGTTCCCGTTGCTCTTTTTCGCAATTGAGCAATTGATTTTCTGCATCAGGTAAATTGGCGTTAATCGTGCCTTTCATTGGGTAAGTGAAAATTTGGTTATGCGCGATTTTCACGAAAGGCTCTGGGGAAAAGCAGACAAACTCTTTTTTAAACAATAGTTTATATTTCGCTTGCGTAGCAGAAAAAAGCGTATTGAGATCGTAATTGATCGCAATCGGCGTGGCGTAAGTCAGATTAAGCAAATAGGAATTGCCTTGCTGTAGCGCCTGTCGCACAATCTCAAAACCTTGCTGATAAGTGGCGAAATCAATGGGAAATTTTTCTAGCTTAAAGGGCTGTTTTGGGGTTGCTTTTTGTGCCGTTGCAAGATTATTTTGGCTGGCAAATTCAAACCAAATGCCTTGCTCTGCGCATTGTGTAAGAGGGCAAATGATGGGTTTTTGCTGTTCAAAATCAATCAAAAAGAAAAAGGGCGTGCGTTGCGTACCTAAATGGTTGGCTTGCTGCACAAAGTGATTAAATGGCATAAGGGCGATGAATCAAGTAAGATAACAAACATTTTGGTCATTGTAGTGAATCCCTGAGATGAACACAAATTTATTAATTATCAATAATCACGATTCTTTTACCTATAATTTAGTGGATTTAATTCGTCAATTTGACGTGCCGTTTTCTGTGGTGAATGTGGAACAGCTAAACCTTGATGAAGTGGACAATTTCAGCCATATTTTGATTTCCCCCGGCCCTGATGTGCCGAGTGCTTATCCACAACTGTTTGCGATGTTGGAACGCTATCAGCATAGCAAATCCATTTTGGGCGTTTGCCTTGGGCATCAAACCCTGTGCCAGTTTTTTGGCGCAACCTTGTATAATTTGCCGCAGGTACGACACGGGCAGGCAAAGCAAATCAAAGTGCGGTCAAATTCTGCCTTATTTTTCGGCTTGCCTACGCAATTTCAAATTGGGCTTTACCATTCTTGGGCGGTCTCGCAGCAGCATTTTCCGCCCCAATTGGAGATTACCGCCACTTGCGAAGACGATGTAATTATGGCAATGCAGCATCGTCATTTGCCGATTTTTGGCGTACAATTTCACCCTGAATCCTATATTTCAGAGCAGGGCAAAGCATTAATTGCCAACTGGCTGAAAACTTAAAGCTATCAATGAGTTAATGATGTATAGTTTTAAGCTATCAAATCTATCATTTATATCCATTTTATTTGTAAGGGATTAATCCCTATTATATTTCCAACAAAACAGAGGAGAACATACTATGGCAACAAATATCGGCTTAGACAAAGCGACTTCAGAAAAATTAGCACAAGAACTCAATAACTTACTTGCGACTTATCAAGTATTTTATATGAACGTGCGCGGTTATCACTGGAACATTAAAGGGGTAAACTTCTTTGAATTACACGCAAAATTTGAAGAAATTTATGATGATTTAGTGGTGAAAGTGGACGAAATCGCAGAGCGTATTTTAACGTTAGGCTACACCCCAAGCAATGCGTTCAGTGAATATTTAACCAAATCTTTAATCAAAGAACACACAGGCGTGAGTGCAGCGCAAGACTGTTTAAGTGGCACATTAAGCGGTTTCAAAACCTTGTTAAAACAACAACGTGAAATCTTAGCCTTAGCCGCTGATGCAGATGATGAAGGTACCGCTTCACAAATGAGCGACTACATCAAAGAGCAAGAAAAATTAGTGTGGATGTTTACTGCTGCTTGTGAAAGCTGCAACAGCTAATTTTTCTCGTAAAAAAGCAAATAAAAAAACCACCGCACTTTTAAAGAGCGGTGGTTTTTTATTTCTTTTACTGATTAGGGTCAATCAGCCTTATAGCCAATTAATATTGGCTTGGATCATAACCATAATAAGCATTGGTTAAGATCACTTCCATATCTTCCACTAATGGTAAGCGTGGGTTGGCTGGTGAGCATTGGTCTTCAAAGGCAAGCAAGGCAATATCACGGCGTGCGTCAAGCCAAGTTTGTTCATCAATGCCTTGTTCTTTGAAAGACATTTGAATTCCTACGCTAGCAGCTAAATCATAACAAGCTTGGGCGAAAGATTTCACGCCTTCTTCTGGGGTTGAGCAAGGCAAACTGAGCATACGCGCGATTTCTTGGTATTTCACATCAGCTTTGTAATGATTGTATTTCGGCCAAGTTGCCACTTTTTGCGGACGTGTGCCGTTATAACGAATAACGTGCGGCATTAAAATCGCATTGGTACGTCCGTGTGGGGTGTGGAAGCGTCCCCCAATTTTGTGCGCGAGCGAGTGGTTCATTCCTAAGAATGCATTGGCAAATGCCATTCCTGCCATTGTGGAGGCGTTGTGCATTTTTTCTCTTGCTTGAGGATCTTTTTCTTTCACTGAACGCTCGAGGTTTTCAAAGACCAATTTGATGGCTTGTAAGGCTAAGCCGTCAGTGAAGTCGTTGGCAAGCACGGAAACATAGGCCTCTGTCGCGTGGGTGAGTACGTCTAAGCCCGTGTCGGCGGCAACGTGAGCCGGCACGGTCATTACTAATGCGGGATCAACAATGGCAACCGTTGGGGTGAGTGAGTAATCTGCGATTGGGTATTTTTTATCCCCCTCGGTGATTACTGCAAATGGCGTTACTTCAGAACCTGTACCTGAAGTGGTTGGAATACCAATAAAGCGTGCTTTGCGTCCTAATTGTGGGAATTTGAATGCCCGTTTGCGAATGTCCATAAATTTTTGCACTAAATCGCGGAAATCCACTTCAGGTTGTTCATAGAATAACCACATTACTTTCGCCGCGTCCATTGATGAGCCGCCGCCTAGGGCAATAATGGTGTCTGGTTTGTAGCTACGGATTAGCTCAACCCCACGGCGTACGGTTTCAATGCTTGGATCTGGCTCAACATCGGCGAATAATTGATAGGTAACGTGATTGCCGCGTGCGGTGATTTGTTTCGCAATTTTTTCTACAAAGCCTAAATCTACCATTGTGCGGTCGGTGATGATTACCACGCGTTCCATTCCTTTCATTGATTGTAAATATTGGATTGAATCCCGTTCAAAATAGATTTTTGAAGGCACTTTAAACCATTGCATATTATTTCTCCGTCTGCCCACTCGTTTAATATTTAATAAATTCACCGCACTTACGTTGTTGCCTACGGAGTTTTTACCGTAAGAACCACAACCGAGAGTTAAAGATGGCAAGAAGGAGTTATAAACGTCCCCGATACCACCGAAAGTGGACGGTGAATTCCAAATCATACGAATGGCTTTCACACGCTCACCAAATTCTTTGGCAAGGGCTGCGTCTTTGGTGTGAATGGCAGCAGAATGGCCTAAACCGTTAAATTCCACCATTTGCTCGGCAAGTTTCACCCCTTCTTCACGGGAATGGGATTTAAGCAAGGCTAGCACTGGGGAAAGTTTTTCACGGGTGAGCGGTTCTTTTGGCCCAACTTCTTTACATTCAGCTAAAAGAATATTGGTTTTTTCTGGCACTTCAAAACCTGCTTGTTGCGCGATCCAATGGGCGGGTTTACCCACTACGTTGGCGTTTAATTTTGCCCCTGCACAGTTTGCGCTGTTCGCTTTCGCGCCGAACATAAATTCTTCCAACATCGCTTTTTCTTTTTTATTGACTAGGTAAACGCCGTAAGATTTCATCTCTTTAATGAAATCGTCATAGATTTCCGCATCAACAATCGCCGCTTGTTCAGATGCGCAGATCATTCCGTTATCAAAGGCTTTGGACATTACAATATCGTGTACCGCTTGTTGAAGATCAGCGCTTTTTTCCACATAAGCTGGCACATTTCCTGCCCCTACGCCTAAAGCAGGTTTACCGCAAGAATAAGCCGCCTCAACCATTGCGTTACCGCCTGTGGCTAAAATGGTTGCGATACCTGGGTGTTTCATTAAGGCTGCTGTGCCTTCCATTGATGGTGTTTCAATCCATTGAATACAATGTTTTGGCGCACCCGCTGCCACCGCAGCATCATAAACAATACGCGCAGCATGAGCGGAAGATTGTTGTGCAGAAGGGTGGAAAGCAAAAATAATTGGGTTACGAGTTTTGAGGGCGATAAGGGCTTTGAAGATGGTGGTGGAAGTTGGGTTAGTGGTCGGCGTGATACCGCAAATCACCCCAACAGGGTCGGCAATTTCGGTAATGCCTGTGACATCATCTTCATTAATCACCCCAACGGTTTTGAGATTTCGCATATTATTCACCACATATTCGCAGGCAAATAAATTTTTCGTTGCTTTATCTTCAAACACACCGCGCCCCGTTTCTTCATAAGCGTGCATCGCAAGCACACCGTGCTGATCCAACGCCGCCACCGAGGCTTTCGCCACGATATAATCAACCTGTTCTTGATTGAGCTGGCGGAATTCTTCTAAGGCAACTAAGCCTTTTTCCACCAAGGCGTTCACTTCTGCTTGAGCTGGGCTAATTGTGTTTTCAACCACGTTACTCATAATGATTTCTCCTAAAGTTTTAAATTGATAATTTTTTTCTGCGAAAAATTATACCTACTTGGAGGGATAAGAGCGTAAACAATTTTGCATTAAAAGAGTAAACTGTGATCTAGATCAAATGGTAAAAATACGCTTATTTTACAAGTATTTAACTCCATTTTAACAAATGGCAAAATTGTCTTATTTTTTAAAGAGATCCAACCATCAACAAAGCAAAGTGGAATTAATTTAAAAGGTGAAAAAAATCGCTTAAAATCTATGTAGTTGATAATGATTCCTATTTGTTGAGGTTAAGTATGAACGAACGTATTTCTTTTGCTCAATTACTCAATTCTTCTATTTTACTCGGCTTTCTCGTGCTAGTTGGCTGGTCGGTGGCTTATTGTTATAACTGGGGATTGGCTTGGTATTATGGCTATCCTTGGGATATTGTTGAAGTGGGAAGATCAGATATTGCACGCAGTTTATTCCACGTTCTCGGTGTATCTGCGTTTATGCTGCTGGCTTATGTTTTAGGAATTAAGCTATTGATTTTATTAAAAGCGAACTCTCGTCATCGCCTTTTAACTTTGTTCGCACGTTGCTAACCTGCTTCATTTTAAGCTTCCCATTATTTTTAGAAATTACTGTGCTGATTAAAGTGTTCACGCTTTATAGTTTATTAATTTATCTTGCTGGGCTGTTCATCGTCAGCTTGTTATTATGTCGTTTTTCACTCGTTACAACATCTGTATGCTATGGCAATTTCTCACCACAAAACAAATCAACATCGTGCCGAGCAGTATTTTATCCTAGCCAAGAACTGCAACAGCCTGATTTTAGGAAAAAGCTATGAAAAGGGCGGTAAGGATTTCTATTTAATGCCTTGTCATTACGGTATCAAAGGGGATATTTGCCATATTGTGGCGAGTATGGCAGAAAAATAGCTTCTTTCCTCAACAGAAAAGTGCGGTGGAAAATACCGCACTTTTTTTGCCATTTTATTTATAAAAGCAAAGATTTTTTGCTTTATTGTTTACTAATAAGAAAAAATGTATTCACGAAAGAGGGCTTTATCTCCCAATTCTGCGGCGTAAAATACACCTCGTAAAACAAATTAATTAAACAGAATTAGGAGCGTAAATATGAATACAGTATTTCATTCAGCAGATAGCCGTGGCAATGCAAATCACGGTTGGTTAAAAAGTCGCCATACCTTTAGCTTTGCCAATTATTATGATCCAGCGCGTATCCATTTTGGTGCATTGCGTGTGATCAATGATGATTATGTGGAAGGTGGAATGGGCTTTGGCACACACCCACACGACAATATGGAAATTATTTCTATTCCATTAAGTGGTGATTTAGCGCACAAAGATAGTATGGGCAACGGCAGTGTGATTCGCCAAGGTGATATTCAAGTAATGTCAGCCGGCACAGGCATTACACACAGCGAAATGAACCCAAATGCGGACACACCAGTGCAGTTTTTGCAAATTTGGGTGCTTCCAAATCAACGTAATGTGACACCACGTTATCAGCAAATTAGCATTGCTGAAGGGGAAAAACGCAATGATTTCCAACAAATTCTTTCACCGAATGCCGATGATGAAGGCGTGTGGATTCACCAAGATGCGTGGTTCTCTCTTGCGAAATTTGATCAAGGTACGAGCAAAACTTATAACCTTCATAAAGCAGGCAACGGCGTGTATGCTTTCGTATTAAAAGGCAACGCGACGATTGCAGGAAAACCGCTATCAAGCCGTGATGGTTTAGGTATTTGGGATACCGAAAGTTTCGATGTGGTGGCCGATTCCGACACAGAAATTCTGTTAATGGAAGTGCCAATGGAATTACCACAATAAGGGCTTAAAACATAAAATCGCTTATCTTTCGGGGTAAGCGATTTTTTTATAAAACAGAAGTGCGGTGGAAAATTTCCGAGTTTTTCACCGCACTTTATCTTTCACCGTTAGTTAAAGGTGTTACATTGGCTTGGCTCGCCAGTTTGCAAACCGCGTTTAAACCACGTTAAACGCTGTGCAGACGTGCCGTGGGTAAAGCTGTCTGGCACGGCATAGCCTTGCGAGCGTTTTTGTAAGCGATCGTCCCCAACCGCTTCAGCAGCGCGGAAGGCTTTTTCTAAATCGCCCGTTTCAAATAAACCTGTTTTTGCTGCTTGATTAGCCCACACACCGGCAAAACAATCTGCCTGCAATTCTAATTTAACCGAAAGCTGATTGGCTTGCGCTTGGCTAAGGCTTTGCTGCGCGCGATGGACTTTAGGCAAAATACCAAGCAAGTTTTGGATATGGTGTCCTACTTCGTGCGCGATCACATAGGCAAAAGCAGATTCCCCTTCAGCGCCGAGTTGATGTTTCATATCACTATAAAAAGACAGATCCAGATAAACACGATGATCGTTCGGGCAGTAGAACGGCCCCATTGCAGATTGTCCTGTGCCACAGGCGGTGGAAGTTGCGCCATTGTATAGCACCATAATAGGCGGGGCATAACGCTGATTTTGTTGCGCGAAATAGTTTCCCCACACGGTTTCTGTATCCGCTAATACCACTCGAGAAAGACTATTTAGCTCTTGTTCTTCTTGGCTGCTTACCGTATGGTTAGCTTGGCTGCCAAAATCAGGTGTGCCAACAAGCCCTGATAAATCAACGCCATAATAAGCACCAACCAATAAAATAATAAAGCCGAGCACGCCCGTTTTTTTACCGCCGCCGAAACCGCCTCTTGCACTTCTTCTGTCTTCCACATTGGAACTTTCTCTACGACCTTGCCAACGCATAATTTTTCCTCAGTTACTAAAATTGGCGGCTATTTTAGTATAAAAGAAGAAAAGTGCGGTGCTTTTTTACGAAGAATTTTCAATTAATGTAAAGATCAAGATTATTTACAAAAGGCATATAGACTTATGAAGATGAATTGGGTAGGCTTAGCAGCCTAACTCAATGTTTTATAAATAAGGAGCTAAAATGGGTTTATTTGATTTTGTTGGCGATATTGGTCGAAAACTTTTCTCTAAAAAAGAAGAAGCCTCGGAAGCTGTGGAAAAACACATTGCGGAAGATAATCCAGGGGTGGAAAATCTTTCGGTTAAAGTGGAAGATGGCGTGGCTAAAATTGAAGGTAATGCCGCCTCTGCGGAAGCCTTAGAAAAAGCGATTTTAATGGCAGGCAACGTGGTAGGCATTAATTCAGTGAATGTTGATGGCGTAGCCATTGAGAACGGTGAAAGTTTGGCAACTGATGAAGAGTTTTATGTGATCCAAAAAGGCGATACCCTTTGGAAAATCGCAGAAAAAACCTATGGCAATGGGGCGAAATACACCGCTATCGTTGAAGCCAATAAAGAAGTGATCAAAGATGCGGATAAGATCTTCCCTGGTCAGAAAATTCGTTTACCAAAATCACTTTAATTAACCATATAGCAAAAGCCTTATTCTGTAAGGCTTTTCTTTTTTAGTGTAAAAAATAGCCAGTTGTGGTTTTTTATTTCTCAACATCTCGACTGGCGAGCGTTGTATCGCTATAATTTGGTGTCTTTTTAACTTTTTACTAACGTGTTCGGTGTTAGTGTTCGCCGAGTGCAAATTCATTTTGAGGTAACATAATGTCATTTAATATTGAAACAACTCAAGGTCTTGAGCGTAGTGTAACTATCACCGTTCCAGCTGAAACCGTAGATCAAGCGGTGCGTGAAGAATTAAAACGTGTCGCAAAAAATGCACGCGTAGATGGTTTCCGTAAAGGTAAAGTACCACCACATATTATTGAAAAACGTTTTGGTGCATCTGTGCGTCAAGATGTGTTAGGTGATTTATTACAAAAACACTTCTTCAATGTGCTTGTAGATAGCAAAGTGAATCTTGCTGGTCGTCCAAGTTTCAATGTTGAACAGTTTGAAGCAGGTAAAGATCTTGTTTTCACAGCAACCTTTGAAGTGTATCCAGAAGTAGAATTAAAAGGTTTAGATCAAATTAAAGTAGAAAAACCAGTTGTTGAAATCAGCGAAGCAGACATTGACAAAATGGTTGATGTGTTACGCAAACAACAAGCAACTTGGGAAGAAACTCAAGAGCCAGCAAAAGCTGATGATCGTGTAACTATTGACTTCGTTGGAAGCGTTGATGGCGAAGAATTTGAAGGCGGCAAAGCCACTGATTTCGTATTAGCAATGGGACAAGGCCGAATGATTCCAGGCTTTGAAGAAGGTATCATTGGCCACAAAGCTGGTGATCAATTTGATATTGATGTAACCTTCCCAGAAGAATATCACGCTGAAAACTTAAAAGGTAAAGCAGCGAAATTCGCGATTACCTTGAAAAAAGTAGAAGTAATGGTATTACCTGAATTAACAGATGAATTCGTGGCAAAATTCGGCCCGAATACCAAAACTGTGGCAGATTTACGCGCAGAAATCGCGAAAAATATGCAACGTGAATTGAAAAATGCCTTAACTGCACGCGTAAAAAATCAAGTTATCGAAGGTTTAATTGAACAAAACCCAATTGATGTACCAGCTGCAGCCGTTGAACAAGAAATTGAAGTGTTACGCCAACAAGCAGCACAACGTTTTGGTGGCAATGCACAACAAGCGGCACAATTACCACGCGAATTATTTGAAGAGCAAGCAAAACGCCGCGTTCAAGTTGGCTTATTGCTTTCTGAAGTGATCGCATCAAATGAATTAAAAGCGGACGAAGCACGCGCTGACGCAATGATTCAAGATATTGCTTCTGCTTACGAACAACCAGCAGAAGTGGTGGAATACTACAAAAACAACAAAGAATTAATGAACAATATTCGTAACGTTGTTTTAGAAGATCAAGCCATTGATGCCGTGTTAGCGAAAGCACAGGTAACTGAAAAACCAGCATCATTTGATGAAGTAATGAATCCACAAGCATAATTTGCTGTAACTCATTGATTTCAAAGTGCGGTCGTTTTTTTCACAAAAATGACCGCACTTTTGTTATATAATTCACCCTTCAAGTGGCTTGAACTTAACTCAGTGCAAAGCAATGGTTTAAATTCAATTTACTATAACTTTTTATAACCCCTTGATAGAAAAGGAAAACCAATGGAGAATACAATGGCTTTAATTCCTATGGTGGTTGAACAAACCGCGCGTGGCGAACGTTCTTACGATATTTATTCACGTTTATTAAAAGAGCGTATTATTTTTCTAAGCGGTCAAGTTGAGGACAATATGGCGAATTTAATCGTGGCTCAACTGCTGTTTTTAGAATCAGAAAATCCAGATAAAGATATTAGCCTTTATATTAATTCACCGGGCGGTGTGGTAACGGCAGGAATGGCAATTTATGACACAATGCAATTCATCAAACCTGATGTGCGTACCCTATGTATTGGGCAAGCCTGCTCAATGGGTGCATTTTTGTTAGCGGGCGGTGCACCAGGTAAACGTGCGGCATTGCCAAATGCACGCGTGATGATTCACCAACCGTTAGGTGGCTATCGTGGACAAGCTTCGGATATTCAAATCCACGCACAAGAAATCTTAAAAATTAAGCACACCTTAAATGAAAGATTAGCATTCCACACAGGACAGCCTTTTGAAAAAGTGGAACAAGACACCGACCGCGATAATTTTATGACCGCAGAAGAAGCGAAATTATACGGTTTAATTGATGAAGTATTAGTGAAAAGAGAAACGGAATAAGTTATGACAACAGAACAACAACCACATTGCTCCATTTGTGGAAAAGAACGCAGTGAAGTGAAAAAGCTCCTTCAACGCGAAGATGGATATGGCGCGATTTGTAACGAATGTATTGAGCTTTGCCATAATTTGCTGGTTGATGCCGAAAAGCAAGAGCAAGCGGAAGCAAATCAAACTACAGAATTACCAACCCCACACGAAATTCGCGCCCATTTAGATGATTATGTTATCGGGCAAGATTATGCCAAAAAAGTGCTAGCGGTAGCGGTATATAACCACTACAAACGCCAGAAAGTAGGGTATAAATCAGATGACGTGGAATTAGGTAAAAGTAACATTTTGCTAATTGGCCCAACAGGAAGCGGAAAAACCTTGCTCGCGGAAACCTTAGCCAGAACCTTAAATGTGCCTTTCGCAATGGCAGATGCCACCACACTAACTGAAGCAGGTTATGTGGGGGAAGATGTGGAAAACGTGCTGCAAAAATTATTGCAAAATTGTGATTATGACATCGAAAAAGCAGAAAAAGGCATTATTTACATTGATGAGATTGATAAAATCACGCGTAAATCTGAAAACGCCTCAATCACCCGTGATGTATCAGGGGAAGGTGTACAACAAGCCTTGCTGAAATTAATTGAAGGCACAATTTCTTCCATTCCACCACAAGGCGGACGCAAACATCCACAGCAAGAAATGTTACGCCTTGATACGTCTAAGATCTTGTTTATTTGTGGTGGCGCGTTTGCAGGCTTAGAAAAAATCGTAGAAAAACGTGTTCACGTTGGCAGTGGTATCGGTTTTGGCGCGGAAGTAAAAGGGCAGAACGATAAAGCCACGCTGACCGAATTATTCACTCAAGTTGAGCCAGACGATTTAATGAAATTTGGTTTAATTCCAGAGTTTATTGGACGTTTGCCAGTGATTGCACCGCTTGCAGAATTAGATGAAGAAGCCCTGATTCAAATTCTTACCGAGCCGAAAAATGCTCTCACCAAGCAATATCAAGCCCTGTTTGGATTTGAAAATGTAACCCTTGAATTTACTCGCGAAGCCTTAGTGGCAATGGCGAAGAAAGCGTTAGAGCGTAAAACTGGCGCACGCGGCTTGCGTTCTATCGTAGAAGGATTGTTGCTTGACACAATGTATGACTTACCATCAATCGAAAATCTTGAAAAAGTGATTATTGATGAAAATACCGTTGTGGATAATGAACCACCGAAAATGATTTACAAATCTTAAGGGCAAAAGGTTTAAACGGGTCTAAAATAAAGTGCGGTGGAAATTTTTCAATTTTTCCACCGCACTTATTTTTTTAGCTAAATTTTTGTTGGCGTAAGCGTTTTAAAATCTCTTTGAGTTTACTTTCAAGTGGCGCAGTAAGCGTTAAGGTTTCTTGCGTTTTCGGGTGTTCAAGACGAATAGCATAAGCGTGCAAAAACAACCGATCTAAACCTAATTCCGCCATTTGGCTATCAAACTGTTTATCGCCATATTTGCTGTCTAAGGCGATAGGGTGGCCTGCGTATTGTGTATGTACGCGAATTTGGTGAGTTCGCCCAGTAACAGGGGAGGCTTTTACCAAGGTGGCATTGTCATAGCGTTCTTCAATGCTAAATAAGGTTTCTGACGGTTTGCCTTGCTCGCTTACGCGCACAATCCGCTCTCCGCCAGCTAATTCATTTTTCAGCAAAGGGGCTTTAATCGCTTTACAGTGAGATTGCCATTGCCCACGCACTAAGGCGAGATAATCTTTGCGTACGGTTTTATTACGCAGTTGCTCGTGTAAATGACGCAACGCCGAACGTTTTTTCGCCACTAATAAAATACCTGAAGTATCACGATCCAGACGATGAACCAATTCTAAAAAACGCGCTTCAGGACGCAATGCTCTTAAGGCTTCAATCACACCAAAATCCAAGCCACTGCCGCCGTGTACCGCAATACCCGAAGGCTTATTGAGTACCAATAACGCATCATCTTCAAAAATAATTTGCTGTTCTAATTGCGCAACTTTGTTGAGCTTTTTTGATACCGGTGCTTGCGTTTTTTCACTCACGCGCACAGGTGGCACGCGTACAATATCACCACTTTGTAGTTTATATTCTGGCTTAATTCGTCCTTTATTGACCCGCACTTCACCCTTGCGCAAAATGCGATAGATTAAACTTTTCGGCACGCCTTTGAGCTTATTTAACAAATAGTTATCAATGCGTTGCCCCGCTTCATCTTCGCTAATCTGCAACATTTTTACGCTAGGATTTACAATTTTTTCATCAGTTTTATTCGACATTGGTTTCATTTTATCCTTTGCAAAATTGGGCGGATTATAGCACAAATGCACGGATTTACCTTGCTAAAAAATCCCTATCGTTAGATAATAGAGCGAATTTTTGCCAGCTTACTGGGAAAAATGAAATAAACGCAAAGACAACGCCGCAAACGGCATAAGACGTTGTTTTATAAAATAAATTTTGTCTAAATTAATTTTGTTGCCGCGATAACAGAATAAAAAACGGACAATAAGTGTGATAAAAATCACCCACGCTTGCAAAATAATTATTTCAGTCATTTTGTTTGTATCGAAAATTGTTCTTCGATAACGCAATCAATGCACCCAGCAACTGACAGTCGAGAGAATGACATTTTGCGACAGACACGAGGTCGATTGCGAAGCCAAAGTGCGGTGATTTTTTATGACAAATTTAAGATAAAAATATAAGAGAAAATCGAATGAAAAGAATGTTAATTAATGCAACCCAAAAAGAGGAGTTGCGGGTTGCTCTCGTTGATGGGCAACGATTATTTGACTTGGACATTGAAAGTCCAGGCCACGAACAAAAAAAGGCCAATATTTATAAAGGCCGCATCACCCGTGTTGAACCTAGCCTTGAAGCCGCATTTGTTGATTACGGTGCGGAACGCCACGGTTTCCTTCCTTTAAAAGAAATTGCTCGTGAATACTTCCCTGCGGATTATGTGTATCAAGGTCGCCCAAATATTCGTGATATTTTGCACGAAGGGCAAGAAGTTATCGTTCAAGTAAACAAAGAAGAACGTGGTAACAAAGGAGCGGCCCTCACTACTTTCGTTTCCTTAGCGGGTAGCTATTTGGTGATTATGCCAAATAACCCGAGAGCGGGTGGCATTTCACGTCGCATTGAAGGGGAGGAGCGCTTAGAGTTAAAAGAAGCCCTGAGTTCCCTTGATGTGCCTGAAGGCGTGGGGTTAATCGTACGTACCGCTGGCGTAGGCAAATCCCCAGAAGAATTACAATGGGATTTAAAAGTCCTATTACACCATTGGGAAGCCATTAAACAAGCCTCTGAAAGCCGTCCTGCGCCGTTTTTGATTCATCAAGAAAGTGATGTCATTGTCCGCGCGATTCGTGATTACTTACGCCGTGATATTGGCGAAATTTTGATTGATAATCAAAAGGTTTATGAAAAAGCCAAAGCGCATATTAAATTAGTGCGCCCTGATTTCATCAACCGCGTTAAACTTTATCAAGGCGAAGTGCCACTATTCAGCCATTATCAAATTGAATCGCAAATTGAATCAGCCTTCCAACGTGAAGTGCGTTTACCGTCTGGCGGCTCGATTGTGATTGATGTGACTGAAGCGCTCACCGCCATTGATATTAACTCGGCACGCTCAACTCGAGGCGGCGACATTGAAGAAACCGCGCTCAATACCAACCTTGAAGCGGCTGATGAAATTGCCCGTCAATTACGTTTGCGCGATTTAGGCGGTTTGATCGTGATTGATTTCATTGATATGACCCCAATTCGTCATCAACGAGAAGTGGAAAATCGTATGCGTGATGCGGTGCGTCAAGACCGAGCGCGTATTCAAATTAGCCGTATTTCTCGTTTTGGCTTATTAGAAATGAGCCGCCAGCGTTTAAGCCCGTCTTTAGGGGAGTCTTCCCACCACGTTTGTCCGCGTTGTCAAGGTACAGGGAAAATTCGTGATAACGAATCACTCTCGCTGTCCATCTTACGTTTATTGGAAGAAGAAGCGATCAAAGAAAACACCAAACAAGTTCACACCATTGTGCCGGTGCAAATTGCTTCTTACCTGCTTAATGAAAAGTAAAGCCATTAGTAGCATTGAAAGACGCCATAACGTAGATATTGTGGTTGCTCCAAATGAAGCAATGGAAACACCACATTTCAGCGTATTCCGTGTGCGTGAGGGTGAAGACGTTCACGAGTTAAGTTATAACTTAGCTAAATTACATCAAGATCAAGATGATAATT